>CANIAI010000086.1 GCA_947465275.1 Acidobacteriota bacterium
CGATCGTCACGGTGCCCCCGTCCGGCATCGCATCACGCGCGTTCGCCGCGAGGTTCAGCAGCACCTGCTCGAACTGCCCGGCCGCCATTGGCACGAAGGCGGGCGCCTCGGCCCCCCGGATGCGCAGCGTGCACGCCTCGCCGAGCAGCCGACGCAGGAATGCCTCGGCCCCGCGCAGTACCCAGTTGGCGTCGACCACGCTGGCTTCCGAGCCCTTCGCGCGGGCGAACGTCAACAGCTTGCCGGTGAGTTGCCGCGCCCGATCGGCTGCGTCGAGGATAGCGTGCACGTCGCGGTCACCCGCGAGGTCACCGCGATCGCCCAGGTGCTCGGCGGCGCCCATGATCACGAGCAGGATGTTGTTGAAGTCGTGCGCGATGCCGCCGGCCAGCCGTCCGATGCTGTCGAGGCGCTCGGCCGCCTCGAGCCGCTCCTGCAGCCGCATGCGCTCGGTCACGTCGCGCGCGACACCGAGCACGCCGCCAATGGCCGGCACGTGGGCCATGTTGCTCCCCCATGTCTCGAGGTAGCGCCATGAGCCGTCCTTGTGACGGAAGCGGCAGGTCAGTGCGGTCTCGGCACCCGCGGCCATGATGCCCTTCAGGCACTCGACGGCGTTGGCCACGTCGGCTGGATGCGCGTAATCGAGCAGGTTGTGCCCGACCCGTTCGCCCGGCACGAAGCCGAGCACGCGCTCGACGGCGGAGTTCTCGAACTGCACGACGCCGTCGAGCCCCATGATGACGATGATGTCGTTGGTCGCGTCGAAGATGGCCTGCAGCCGCTCCTCTGCGCGCCGCCGCTCCGTGGCGTCTCTGAGAATCGCCTGGATCAGCGGCCGGCCGTCCGCCCCCGTGACCGCAATGCCCCGCCCTTCCAGCACGCACGGCGTGCCGTCACGGCGGACGAACGGGATCTGCAGCGCGCCGATACGCTCTCCCTGGAGAATCCGCGGAGTCGCCTCACGGATCAGCGCGAGTCCCTCAGGGCCGAGGATCGGCAGTTCGCCCAGGGTGAGGCCAACGAGTTCTTCGGGGGCGTACCCAAGCAGCGGGCGCACCGCCTCGCTGCACGACACGACCCGTTCGTCGGTATCCAGTGCGGCGACCATCTCGCCGATCGCGTCGAGGAACGTGTCGAGGGGAAGGCCCGGGGCACCAAGCGTGAAGGACATGCGGGCGCGATTCTAGGCGCAGCGACGCCACGCGCCAAATTCCGTTGTGGGTGCTACGAATGGCCGGCGGGGCCAGCCTCCGTACGCAGAACGGCCCGGACCGTCGTTACGACGGTCCGGGCCGGATTCCTGACGCGGGCGGACCTGGCTACTGCAGTTCGAGCATCAGGCCGTCGATGCTGCGCTGCTGGAACTGGTTCCACTTGTGGTCGCGCTGCAGCATCGCCCAGATCTCGTCCTTCGTCTTCTTCTGGACGATCATGTCGTGCACCTTCGTGCGCACCGCGGTCACCTCGCCGTGGAAGGCCCGCAGGTCGTTCTTCGTCACCACGGTGCCGTGGCCCGGGACGACGGTGTCGAACTCGAGGTTGAGCGCGCGGGCGATCGTGTCCGGCCAGTCCTTCGCGCTGCCGCCGCCGGCGTAGTCGATCAGCTGCGGCGTCTCGGGGGACAGCGTGTAGGCGTCGCCCGTCGAGAGCACGCGCTGCGCGGGGAAGTAGACGAACGTGTCACCGCCCGTGTGCGCGCGGCCGAACTGGTAGAGCTCGACGGCCTTCCCGCCAAGGTGGATGAAGCCGCGGTCGACGAACGTCACCGCCGGCTGGCCCGGCAGGTTGCCGTCGGCCATGTACTTCCGCGCCGCCTCGGAGGTGACGATCTGCACGCCGGCCGCCTGCATCTTCGCGTTACCGCCGGAGTGATCGCCGTGGTGGTGGGTGTTGACGACGAACTTGATCGGCTGCGGGGTGATCTTCTTCACCTCCGCGACGATGTTGTCGTAGTCGACGGCGAACTTGTCATCGACCAGGACCACGCCCTCGTTCGTCACGAGCACCGTGGTGTTGCCCGGAACGACGGCGTTGTGGATCACGAACATGTCGTCCTTCAGCTTCACGACGTCGAGCTTCGACGGCTGAGGAGCGCCGCCCTGGCCGAACACATAGGCGCCGGCCAGCGCGATGCAGAGCGAGGTGAGCAGGGTCAGGCGAATTTTCATGGCCACACAGTATATATGTGACGTGTCACGCATTCCCCGCGCCCCTCGCCGACGACCGGCCCGCCCCGCCGCACCGCCACCTGAACGGTTGCCGCCGCTGCGCGACCGGATCGCCCCCGGTGTCCGGGTGCTCTTCGTCGGCATCAACCCGGGCGTCCGATCGGCGCTGACGGGTCACCACTTCGCCGGCTTCTCGAACCGGTTCTGGGGGCTGCTGTTCGAGTCGGGACTCGTCCCGGAACGGCTCACCTTCGAGGATGACGACCGCCTGCCCGAGTTCGGCTACGGCATCACGAACATCGTCGCCCGACCCACCCCGGGGGTGAACGATCTGGCGCCCGCGGAGTTCGTGGCGGGCCGCCGGCGCCTGCTCCTCAAGGTGCGCCGCCATCGACCGGCGGTTGTGGCGCTGGTGGGGGTGACCGTGTTCCGGGCGATGTTCCCCGCCCGCGCCTCGTCGAAGGGTGCCCCCGTCGACCTCGGACTCCAGACCGAGCGGCTCGCGGATGCCGCGGTCTTCGTGCTGCCGAACCCGAGCGGACGAAACGCCAACTTCACGCGCGCGGAGATGCTCGAGGCCTTTCGCGCCCTCCGCGCGTTCCTGTCGGAGACCGACTGAGCGATGGCGGTCCGGCGGAGCCGCCTGAAGTCGTTTTCGGCAGGCGCACATTTGCCGGCGCCCCGTGTCGGTGCGCGCACAGGTGGTTGGTACAATCAGCCGATGCGTCGCCTGCTCCTCGCGCTCGCTCTCGCTGTCGCGACCGCGGGGTCGGCCCTCACCCAGGGCGGTCCATCCGCGGGTGCATCCGGCGCTGCCTCGGCAGCCGACGCGCCTCCGATCCTGGTCGCACGACAGCTCGCCGAAAGCGAGCAGCTGCAGGTCGGCCAGATCGTCCGGATGTCGCCCCATGGCAGTGGCGCCGACGCGCGCAGCTACCGCATCCAGGGCATCTTCGAGCCGACGCCCGACCCGGCGAAGCTCGGCACGGTGCCGCGGCGGGTGCGCATGCACCTGCCCGACCTGCTCACGGCGACACCGGAGGGCCGTCCCGCGTTCGTCGAGTCGGTGACCGTCGGGCTCCGCAACCCCGCCGATGCCGGCGCCTTCGCCCGTGACCTCGGCTCGCGGATGCCGGGGCTCAGCGTGAGGCCGACGGGCGATCCCGAGGCGGGCGGCCCGTTCGTCGTGCTGCAGCGCTTCCACCTGGCGATCGCCATCGTCACGATCATCGCGGCCACCGTCTTCCTGCTCGCCCTCACGATCATGCTCGTCGAGGAGCGCCGCGCGACGGTCGGCGTGCTGCGGCTGATCGGCCTGCCGACCGGCCGCATCATCGTGCAGCTCCTGATCGAAGGCGTGCTCATCGCCGGGCTCGGCGCCCTGTTCGGGCTGCTGCTCGCGGCGGCGTCCGAGCGGTTCATCAACCTCTTCTTCCAGTGGAAGTACGACACCGTGCTCGTCTTCGTGCACGTGACGCGCGACGTGGCCGCGCGCTGCGTGGCGATCGCGGTGCCGCTCGGCGTCGTCTCGACCGTGACCGCGTCGTGGCTGATGCTGCGGCGCAACGGGTTGAGGCTGGCGCGGCGATGAACGCCATCCCGTTCGCCTGGCGCAGCCTGCGCCGACAGCCCGCGCGCGCGGCCCTGGGCATCCTCGGTGTCGCCGCCGTCGGCGCGCTGTTGTTCGACATGCTGCTGCTGTCGAACGGCCTGGTGCTCTCGATGCGCGACATGCTCGACCGCGCGGGGTTCGACCTGCGGGTCACCGCCACCGACGCGCTGCCCGGACAGGGCCCGCGGCTGCCGAAGGGACTCGCCACCGCGCAGGCGATCGCGGCGCTGCCCACGGTGCAGGCGGCGATGGCGCTGCGCTTCGCCGACGCGACCCTCGAGGTGCCGGGGCGCGCGCCGCTCGAGTCGGGTTTCCAGGGGGTGGGAGGCGCGGGCATCCGTCCGTGGACGGTGTTACGCGGGCGTGAGCTCGCGACGGCCGGCGACGTGCTGATCAACGAGAACGTCGCGCGCACGCTCGGGGTCGAGCCGGGCGCGACCCTGCGGTTGCGGCCCACCTGCGCGGGCAACGACTCGCTCCCCGCGCAGACGGTGACCGTCGCCGGGGTGGCGAAGCTCCCCTTCGACACGCTGACCGCCGCCACGGTGATTGCCTCGATGGAGACGATGGCCACGGCCTGCGGCGGTGACGACAGCGGCGACGCCGACCTGATCATGGTGGGCTCGCGTCCGGATGCGGAGGGGAACGCCGGCAGCGATGCCGCGGCCCGCGCGATCGCCGCGGCCGTCCCCGAACTGAAGGTGCTCACGAACGAGGAGCTCGTCGGCCGGCTCGAGCGCGGAGGCTTCTCCTACTTCCGTCAGATCTCCACCGTGCTCACCACGGTGACGCTCTCGTTCGCGGTGCTGCTCATCACGGTGCTGCTGACGGTCTCGGTGAACCAGCGGCTGGGCGACATCGCCGCGCTGCGCGCGCTCGGCTTCTCGCGGGGGCGCGTGGTGTCGGACGTCCTCTCCGAATCGGGACTCATCGTCGGCATCGGCGGCCTGCTCTCGCTGCCGCTCGGCTGGGGGCTCGCGCAGCTGCTCGACGTCATCCTCAAGCGCATTCCCGGCCTGCCGGCCGAGGCGCATTTCTTCGTCTTCGCGGGAGAGGCGGTCGCCCTGCACATCGTGCTGCTGGCCGCGACGGCCGTGGCCGCCGCCCTCTACCCGGTCTGGATCGTGGCGCGCCTGCCGATTGCGGCGACGCTGCGCAACGAGGTGGTGTCGTGACAACAGCGACTCAGTCGGCGGGCGGCCCGGGGACGACAACATCCGCCGCCCCGGCGGTGATCGAGGCGACACACATCACCCGGGTGTTCCCGATGGCGAGCGGACAGGTCACGGCGGTGGCGGACATCAGCCTGACCATCGCGCCGGGCGACCACCTCGCGATTCGCGGCCCCTCGGGCTGCGGCAAGTCGACACTGCTGCACATGCTCGGCTGCGTCGACACGGCCAGCAGCGGCACGTTGCTCTTCAACGGCCGCGACGTCGCCACGCTGTCGGATCGTGACCGGAGCCTGCTGCGCCTGACGCAGATCGGCTTCGTCTTCCAGCGCTTCTTCCTGCTCCCGATGCTCACCGCGTGGGAGAACATCGAGCTGCCGCAGGCGGAATCCGGCGTCGGCAAGGCCGAACGCCGTGAGCGGACGCGTGAACTGCTCGACTACGTCGGGCTGGGCAAGCGCGCCGGGCACCGCCCCTCGGAACTGTCGGGCGGCGAGATGCAGCGCGTGGCGATCGCGCGCGCCCTGGCAAACCGGCCGCGCCTGCTGCTGGCCGATGAGCCGACCGGCGAGCTCGACCGCACGACCGGCGACCAGATCGCGGCGCTGCTCGACCGCGTCAACGCCGACGGCACCGCGATGGTGCTCGTGACGCACGACCCGTCACTCGCCGACCGCTGCCAGCGGGTGCTGACGATGCGGGACGGCCGCGTGGAGAGCGAGACCACGCGATGATCGGCCGCCTCGCCCTCCGCACGCTCGCGGCCCACCCGATCCGCAGCGCGGTGCTCGCGGCCGGGTTCGGCACGGGCGTCGCCGTGATGGCGATCCTGCTCGGCGTCGCCGAGGTGGTGCTCGATCAGGCCGTCTCCCCCGCCCTGGTCGGCGGGGGCGACGTGGTGATCCGGATGACGAAACAGGTGCCCGCGGCGGCGGTGATGGCGGGCGCGCTCAAGGCGCGCGGCCTCGCCGAACGCGTCGGCATCGTCTCGCCCTGGCAGACCGGCAGGCTCTATCTCGTCCGCGACAACGGGACCACCGAGTTGCTGGACGTCCGCGGCGGCGTCCCGAGCCTCGAACGGGCGCTGGGTGACCCGGAGACGACCCAGGTACCCGCCTGGACCGACCGTCCGACCGATACCGCCTGGACCTCGCTGTCGCCAGAGGACGGCCTCCGCGAGCTGGACCGCTTCCATCCGATCCCAGACGCGCCCATGTGGACCGAGTCGTGGGCCGAGTGGCTCTACTTCAACGGCCGCAGCAGCGGGCGGGCGGACGACGCCCGCTTCTACATGACCGTCCTCGCCGGCCCGCGCCTGCCCGACGGGCGGCGGGCGGCCGGCGTGCGTCTGCAGCTCGAACGCCACGGGAAGATGCAGTCCTACAGCCGCGGCACCGTCGTCACCGACGAGGAACTGGCGGCGGCGCCTGACCTGGTGTTCGGCCCGAACCGCGTGCGGCTGGTGGGCCTGCGCTACCTGATCGACCTCGATCTCGTGTCGGACGCCGGCGAGCGGGTCACGGGCCAGGTGTGGGTCGAAGGGGCTCCGGGTCGCCTGCTCCCCCCCATCGAGATCAGCGGCGCGCACGGCTGGAAATCGGGGTACGTCGTGCCGGTGATGAACGGCTCGCTCGGCGGCAGCCTGCGCGTCGGCGGCCAGACCGTGACGTTCGACGGCGGCGTCGGGTACCACGACCACAACTGGGGATTCTGGAAGGGCGTGTCGTGGCAGTGGGGCCAGGTGCAGCAGGGTGACCTGGCCTTCCTGTACGGACGCGTCTTCCCGCCGCGCGAGGCGGCCGACCCCGACCGGCTGCCCGGGTTCATCGGCGCCCTCGGCCCCGACGGGCCGCTCGGCTACGCGACCAACGTGCAGATCGCGGAGCAGAACGACGCCAACGGGCAGCCGACGGTGATCACGATCACCGGGCGTGGTCCCGGCATCGATCTGCGGATGACGTTCGGCGTCGGCACGTTCATCTCGACACCGATGGTCTCGGGACCAATGAACTCGGGGGCCGGCGTCAACTTCCTCCAGATGCGCGGCACCTACGAGGTGAGCGGACGCGCGGCCGGCCGGCAGTTCATGTTCAGCGCACCCGGCTCCGCGGAGACGTTCCGCGGCGGCCAGTAATCGCGCCTGGTCGCGCGCCTCAGCCCAGGTTCAGGGCGTGACGGGCGGCAATCTGGGCCCGGCGGCGCCGGCGATCGAGCTGCGCGAGCGTCTCGCTGAGCGGGAGTTCCGTCTGGGTGGCGTCCCAGCCACGCGCCATCCGTTCGGCGACGGCCTGGCGGCGCCCCAGTTCGATGCGGAAGCAGTTGAAGCAGAGGGTGCGCGGCCGCTCGGTCGAGGGCGTCTGCTCGTCGACCCGGAAGCCATACCGCGCCTCGTGCTCACGGCAGCCGGCGCAGAGCTGCACGCGGGCACCGGTGACCTGGTCGGCGCCGCGGCCGACACGCAGGGCGCGGCGGCCCTGGGTCACCATGCGGGCCGAAATCGGGTTCACCCCGTACTTGACGGCCGGACCCTGCGGGCGGAGGAAGGCAGAACGGCGGGTTCCCTCGTAGAGTGCAAGCTGCTGGCTCATGGCGACGCTCCCTCGTGTATGACGCGGCTCTCGGTGGCCGCGCTTCGGTTCAGCGGGTCTCTGCCCCCGCTCTGCGAGCAGGGTCATCCCGTTGTGCAATCGAGTATCGCGGAGGGCTGTGACAGACTAGGTCAATGGCGAAATCGCGAGGAAAGGCTGGGGGTCCGACCGACGGGCCCGACGCGCTGCCGCTGGCCAGGGTCGACCCGGCCGACCAGCTCTTTTCGCTGCCGCTGCCCGCCTTCACGGCGGCCCGGAACGCGCTGGTGGCGACCCTCCGGAAGGAAGGGCGGGGGGAGGACGCCGAGCGGGTGCGCCAGATCGGACGGCCGGCGCTGTCGGCGTGGGCGGTCAACCAGATCTTCTGGCACGAGCGCCCCCTCTACGATCGGCTGCTCGCGGCCGGCGACCGCTTCCGGACCGCGCAGCAGGATCAGCTCGAGGGCCGTCCAGGTGACCTACGAGGGGCACTCGAGGCGCGCCGCGAGGTGCTCAGCGCGGCCACGACGGCCGTCGCCAACCGGCTGCGCGCCGCCGGGCACACCCCGACCCCCGACACCATGCGCCGGGTCAGCACCACGCTCGACGCGCTCGCGACATGGGGCGTCGGCGCCGGGGCCCCCAACCACGGGCGCCTGATCGCCGATGTGCAGCCGCCCGGGTTCGAGGCGCTGGCGGCGCTCGTCCCGCGCATGGGGGGGCACCCGCAGAAGCCCCACGGCGCACGCCGCGTCCTGTCGTTCGACAACCGTCCCGACCCGAACCGCACGCGGACGCCCGAGGACGAGGAGCGGCAGCGCCAGGCGCTCCGGAAGGCCGACCGCACGCACCTGAAGGCGGCACTGCGCACGGCGGAGCGGC
>CANIAI010000087.1 GCA_947465275.1 Acidobacteriota bacterium
CAACGCGGACACGGTTGGAGCCGCGGGCTTTACGGTGTCGGCGACGGCGGCGCTGGTGGTGGATAGACCGACGCCGATCCTCAGCCAGCTCACCTGGATGGACCGGACCGGGCGCGCGATCGGGACCATTGGCCCGCGCGCGCCCCTCTCTGATTTCGCTCTTGCCCCGGACGAGCGGCAGGTCGTAACGACACGGCTGGACCCTGATGTTGGCAGGGGTTACCTGTGGCTGTTCGATAGCCTGCGCGACACGGGAACCCGCCTCACCTACGGCGAGAGTGCCCGGCGCCCGCTGTGGGCGCATGACAGCCGCCACATCTACTTCACGGAGCGCACGGAAGACAGCTTTACCCTCCGGACCCTCGCCCTCGGCGGGGCGGCGTCCACGGCTGTTGCGGATGCAGGCCCCTTCATTTATTTCGAGGACGTCACCAGGGATGGCAGGTTCCTGGTCTTCAAGTCGCTCAAAGCACCGTCCGAACTGTGGCTCGAGCGCGTCGGCACGACGGAGCGGCGGCCGCTGGTGCAAGGTCCCTATGGCGCGACACAGGCGCGCGTGTCGCCGGACGGCCGATGGCTCGCGTACGTGCTCCTCCTCCCTTCCGGGCGGGAGGTATTCGTGCAGCCATTTGATCGGCCGGGCGACCGTCTCGACCTCGGCCCTGGGCTCGGGCCAATCTGGCGCCACGACGGGCGCGAGCTGTATGTGGAAGGGCGTGACGGGCTGCTGGCCGTCACGCTCACCCCGCGCGGCGACACCCTCGACGCCAGCGCCCCGCAGCACCTCTTTGCGATTCGCACGCAGGGCGACGTCATCAATCAACCGCACAACGTCGAGGTCGCGGCGCACGGCGAGCGGTTCCTGGTGAACGCGATCGTCGGCGACAGTGACAATGCGCCGCTGGAAGTGACGCTCAACTGGACGACGGGGCTGACGAAGTGACCCGCAGTGCGACAGTGGAGGCGAGCGTCAGCGCCTGACGACTTGCCCCTCCCGGGCGACGATGCTACCGTCCTCCGGCACGAGGCATTGGTCTGGCAACTGCGGCGTGCGTGAGCACACCCCCACTCGACCGCCGCGTCAGCATTCTCGAGGAAAAGATGGCCGCTCTGGACCGTTTGTCTGCACGCGTCGATGCGCTGGAGTTGCAGATGTCGCAATTCCGCGGTGAGGTGCGTGCTGAATTTGCTGCCACGCGCGCCGAATTACGGGACGAGATCAGGGCCGGCGATGACGAGACGCGCCGGTACATGCGCGTGCTCCATGAAGACGTGATCGCCCGGATCGCGACGATCGGCGAAGGGCGCCCCTCCCGCAAGAAGCGGTGAGCCTGGAAATGGGGCGCGCAGAACCGCACCCGCCGCGCGGTCTCCCCTCACCTCAAGCGTAGCCCCCCCTCGCCGATTCCTCCGGTGATGTCCCGGCACGTCCGGTACGTCAGGAGGAGCCGTTTCGTGCAGATCGAACAACAGCGCTGGACCGCCGACGAAGGCTGGTCGTCCGTCGTCACGCCGAAGACCGCCACGTCGGACGCCCAACTGGTGCTGGTGTTTGGTGCCCCCGCGGCCCTGCGGTCCACGCCGGCCCTCGCCGACCTGCACCGCCGCTACCCCACGGCGACGTTCCTGGGCTGCTCCACCTCCGGCGAGATTGCCGGCGAGCGGGTGCTCGACGACTCGGTCGTGGCCACGGCCGTGCGCTTCGAGCGGACGACCGTACGCGCCGCCTGGACGCCGGTGGCTGGTGAGGCCGACAGCGTCGGCGCCGGCAGCCGACTGGCGGCGCAGTTGCCGCACGAGGGGCTGCGCCACGTCCTGGTCCTCTCAGAGGGGCTGCACATCAACGGCAGCGGACTCGTCGAGGGGCTCACGCGCGGCCTGCCCGACTCGGTCACGGTCACCGGCGGACTCGCCGGCGACGGCACCGCCTTCGGTGAGACGGTGGTCGTGCACGGCACCACGGTGGAACCAGGTGTCACCGCCGCAGTCGGTCTCTACGGATCGGCCCTGCACGTCGGCTGCGCCTCGCTCGGCGGATTCGACACCTTCGGGCCCGAGCGGCTGGTCACGCGCGCCGAGGGGAACGTCCTCTACGAGCTCGACGGGCAGTCGGCGCTGGAACTCTACAAGCGCTACCTGGGCGAGCACGCCAAGGCGCTTCCCGCGTCTGGTCTCCTGTTCCCGCTGCACGTGCGGGCGGCCGACTCCGACAGTCCGTCGGTGCGGACGATTCTCGCCGTGGACGAGGCGCACCAGTCACTGACGTTTGCCGGTGACATCCCGCAGGGGGGCTACGCGCGGCTGATGAAGGGCAACTTCGATCGCATCATCGACGGCGCGTCACTCGCCGCCCAGACCAGCGTCCAGGACTGGGGCGAGGCGACGGCGGAGCTCGCGTTGCTCGTGAGCTGCGTCGGCCGTCGCCTGATGCTCAAGCAGCGAACCGAGGAAGAGGTCGAGGCGGTTCGCCTGGTGGTGGGACCAGCCGCGGCCATGGCGGGCTTCTACTCGTACGGCGAGATTTCGCCCTTCAGCGCGGACGCGCGCTGCCAGCTCCACAACCAGACCATGACGATCACCACGCTGCGCGAAGCAGCCTGAGATGGCCCGCCACTCGCTGCTCGAGCGCCAGCTGAAGCGGCACTTCCCGGACGGCGGCGCCGCCGTGCCCGCGAAGTTCCTGGACGCGATCGACGCCGCCTACCGCGAGTTCGACGAGGATCGGGTGCTGCTCGAGCGCTCGATGGAGATCAGCTCGGCCGAGCTGCTCCAGGCGAACGCCGAGCTGCGCGCGATCATCCATGCCTTCCCGGACATGGTGCTGCGCGTAGGCCGCGACGGCCGCATCATCACGGCGCGCGGCCGGCAGGTCGGCCCCGCCTGGAACCCGGTTCAGGTGATGGGACGGCGGCTGCAGGAGCTGGTGCCGGGCGACGAGGTGCCGTCGATCGACGCGGCGTTGTCGGCGACGATCGACGCGCAGCAGTCGACGCATGTCGAGTTCGGTGACGGCCGTCAGCAGCCGGGCCGCTGGTACGAGCTGCGGCTGGCGCCGCTCGGGGCGCACGAGGCGGTGGCCATCGTCCGAGACCTGACCGAGCATCACCAGGCCGAGGCGATGCGCGTGGCGAAGGAGGCGGCCGAGGCGGCCAGCCAGGCGAAGAGCACCTTCCTGGCGAACATGAGCCACGAGCTCCGTACGCCGCTGAACGCGATCATCGGCTACAGCGAGATGCTCGCGGAAGATGCCCGGCACGCGCAGGAGACGGGGGCGCTGCAGGACCTGGAGCGGATCATCATGGCCGCCCGGCACCTGCTCAACGTGATCAACCAGGTACTCGATATCTCGCGGATCGAAGCCGGCCGCCTGACGGTCAACCGCGATGCGATTCCACTCGACGCCCTCGCGAGCGAACTGCTCGATACCGTGCGTCCGCAGGCCGAGGCCGGCGGAAACATCCTCACGGCCGTCCTGCCCCCGGGTGCCGGGGTGCTCCACTCCGACGCGACGCGGGTGCGTCAGGTGCTGCTCAACCTGCTGTCGAATGCCTGCAAGTTCACCCGCGACGGCTCGGTCACGCTCGAAGTGCAGGCGTCGGGCGACGACCCGCAGGACCGCATCACGTTCCGCGTGCACGACACCGGCATCGGGATTCCGGCAGACAAGTTCGAGAAGCTGTTCCGCGAGTTTTCGCAGGTCGACGAGTCGACGACGCGCCGGTACGGCGGCACGGGCCTCGGGCTGGCGATCGCGCGACGCCTCTGCACGGTGCTCGGGGGTGACCTGGCGGTGGCGAGCACCGAAGGCCTCGGCTCGACCTTCACCGCCTGGGTGCCACGCGGGGTGGCGTCAGCGGCGGGTGACCAGGAGACGGCGTCCGCCGCGTAAGGCCCAGCCCGGCCGCACCAACGCCGGGACCAGCAGGTCTACACGGCAGGCTTACACTTGGGCGCGTATGCGTCCTGCTGGTCGATCCGGGCGCCCGTCCTGGCGCGTCTACGTCCTGACCGTCACCCTGGCCGGGATCTGCCTGCTGGCGACGGCCTGGCTGCAGACGGCGTTCGGCTTCCCCAGCTTCCTGCTCTTCATTCCGGCGGTGATCTTCAGTGCCCAGTTCGGCGGCGCGGGCGCGGGGCTCGTCACGACCGGGCTTGCGGGCATCGGCATGATGTTGCTGCTGCAACCCACGGGCAGCCTGAGCATCGCCAGTCGCGCGGACGTCGCCCGCCTCCTCGCATTCCTGGCGGTAGCCCTGATCAGCGTGACGGTGGGCGCACGGCAGCGACGGCTGGCACGGGCGCTTCGCCGGAGCGAGGCGGAGTTCCGGACCACCTTCGAGGTCGCGGGCGCGGGCCTCGTGTTCGCGACCGAAGACGACGTGGTGCCTGGCCGGGGCGTGCTCCTGCGCCGGGTGAACCAGGCGTACTGCGACCTCACCGGCTACAGCCCCGCGGAGCTCTCCCGACTCACCACGATTGACCTGACCCACCCGGACGACCGGGAGGCGGACGTGCGCGCCAGCGCGCCCGCCGACAACGGCCCCCTCGCGTCGTGGCGGTCGGAGAAGCGATACATCCGGAAGGACGGGCGGGTGATCTGGGTGCTGGTGCACGGTCGGGCGACACGTGACGTGACCACCGGCGACGCCGCGATCGTCGCCAACGTCATCGACATCACGGAGCGCAAGGAGGCCGAGATCCGGCTCCGGTCGGCCGGCCGCCTCAAGGATGAATTCCTGGCCACCCTCTCCCACGAGCTGCGGACGCCGCTCAACATCATCGTCGGCTGGTCACGCATGCTCGCCGTCGCGCCGCCCGAGCCGGAGCGCCTGAAGAAGGGACTCGACGTCATCGGACGGAACGCGAATGCCGCCACGACGCTGGTGGAAGGACTCCTGAACCTGTCGGAGATCATCACGGGACGCATGCGCCTGCTCCAGGAACCGCTCGACCTGACGGCGGTGTCCCGAGGCGTGGTGGAGGGCCTCTCGCTGGCGATCTCAGGGCGGCACCTGACACTGGACACCCGGTTCGAACCGGTGACCCCGATGCTCGGCGACCCTGTCCGCGTCAGCCAGATCGCCTGGAATGTGTTGTCGAATGCGATCAAGTTCACGCCGTCCGGTGGCCACCTGCGCATGCAGGTCGTCACGGAGGGTGAGGAGTTGGTGCTGCGGGTCAGCGACACCGGGCGCGGTATCGCCCCTGAGTTTCTGCCCTTCGTGTTCGACAAGTTCCGGCAGGAAGACGCATCGACGAGCCGCGAGCACCCGGGGCTCGGGGTGGGGCTCGCGATCACGCTGCACCTCGTGCAACTGCATGGCGGCACCATCCGGGTCGAGAGCGCCGGACGCGATCAGGGCACCACCGTCACGGTCCGGTTCCCGCGCGCCGGTGCCAGCGTGAGCGCGGCGGCGGCATCCTGACGCCGGACGCGCACCACGGCGCGGGTGCGGTGCCGTCAGGCGCGGCGAGGGGCGGGTACGGCGACCGGCGTCTCGGGCTCGTCGATCGGGTGCCCGTTCCGGATGCGAGCCGACCAGAAGTGGTCGCACCGCGGACAGGTGTACCACGCCACGATGGCGCTGCTTCCGCTCAGCGGCTCGACCGCGTCTTCATGACAGCGGGGGCACGGCATCGCGGATTCAAGGGGCTGCATGTGGCCTCCCACGGCAACGGTCGTGCCGCGCGGTACGCGAAGGAAATGCCGTCGGTCCGACGCCAAGCACCCGTGGTGCCCCCGAATTTTCCGGGCCGCGCCGAGGGTTTTCCACCGCGAACATTCCCGCGGCGCCGGCCATGACAATCCTGCCGGGTGCGATGCGATTCTGGTCACGGTCCCGGAGCCTGGCGTGGGCCGTCCTGTGCAGATATGCGCACGCCTGGCGGGCATTCTTCTTGGACAACGGCCGGCGGAGGTGTTCCGCATGAAGGTCCTGTTCACGACGGCCGCAATCGCCACCCTGCTTGCCACCGCACCGCTCCCCGCACACGCCCAGGGACGTGCCGGCGGACGTCCCGCCACCGCGGGTCCGCCGGCCACGCATGGTGCCCAGTCGACCGGCAGCAGCCGCCCGACCACGCACGGCAGGCCGGTCACCGCCGGTCAAGGGGCGGGTTCAGGGGCGGCGGCGACGGGGGCCGCGGCGGGGCCGGCGGCCGGCGCCACGACGTCGAGTACGGGTTCAGGCGCCACGTCGGGTCAGGACTCGCGGGGCGGCGGCCGCCCGGCGCGCACGAGCGCTGCCGTCGGTGCGCCGGTGACGGGTCCAACCGCGATTGGCGATCGCATCTCGCGCAATCCGAACCTGCTCACCCGTGTGCAGGGCCAGCTCCCGGCCGGCATGACGATCGATCAGGCGACGTCCGGCTTCCGCAATCAGGGCCAGTTCATCGCCGCCCTGAACGTCTCGCGAGCCCGCGGCATCCCGTTCACCGACCTGCAGCAGGCGATGACCGTCGATGGCCTGAGCCTCGGCCAGGCGGTGCGCAAGCTGCAGCCGGCCGCGCAGGTCACCACGCCGCCGACAACGGCGCCCACGCCGACGCCGACCGCGCCCACGCCAGCGCCGACCACCACGACGACACCGGCGCCCGCTGGCGGCACGACGTCCACATCGACCACCACGGCCTCGTGATGGTCGCGAGCAGATGCACCGCGACGGCCCTCCTGGCAGCACTGACGCTCTCGCTGCCAGCGGTCGTGGCGGCACAAGGGCAGGGGCGTCCCAAGGGACCGAAATCGCCGAGCGCGCCGCCGACGACCACGACGGCGCCCTCGATCGCGAGCGGCACGTCCACGGCGGGCACCAGCGGCCCGGCGCCCTCCGCCACCATGATCACGACGCCGACCACCGGCACGACCACCACCGGCGTCCGCCAGTTCGGCTCGTGGCTCGATGACGCCAGCGCGCCGACGCGCGGCGACGTCTTCGCGAGCATCAGCGCGGGACAGTGGCATCTGGCCGGGCTGACGCAGACGAACCTGCCGATGCTCGCGGTGGCAGCCGGCGTCACCGACCGCGTGCAGGTCGGTGCGAGCGTGCCGTTCTATCGCCTGCAGGCCGGCGGCACCACCGTGAGCGGTGTCGACGATCTGTACGTGCACGCGAAGGTGAGCCTCATCGATCCCACGCTGACGGTGCGCGAGTTCGGGCTCGCGGTCAGTCCGGTGCTCGAAGTGCTGAGCGGCGATACCCCCGGCGGCCGCGTGCACATGGCCATCCCGGTGAATGTCGAGTGGCGGCGTCTGCCGGTGCGGGTGTACGGCTCGGCCGGCTGGTTCACGCGCGGCTCGATCTTCTCGGCCGCCGCCGTGGAGTGGAGTTCGCCCGTGGGGATGTCGGTGACAGGGGGGCTCACGCAGTCGCGATCGGTGGCGAGCGATGCGACGCTCGACCAGCTCGGCGTCGGACGGCAGCGCGCGGATCTGTTCGGGAGCGTGGCTCAGGCGATCGGATCCCGCGCCACCGTCTCCGCGAGCGTAGGCCGCACCCTCACCAGCATCGAGGACGGGGGCACCCGCTTTTCGATCAGCGGCGGCGTGACGCTGCGGTTCAGCGTCCCGCTCCGTCAGCCGACGCCCCACCAGCCAGCGCCGGTCAGCGTGCGGCGCTGAGCTGTCGCGTCGATGCGGCACGCAACCTGCTCTGGTGGTTCGTGGCCCTGCGGGCCCCTGAACCACGGAGGAGGTCGCCATGCGTCGTCTGCTCGTCGCCGCCAGTCTCGCCGCTGTGTGCGCACCCCTGGGCGTGACGTCCGCCTTCGCCCAGGCCTGCACGTCCGACCAGCAGGTCGTCGCGGACATCTACCGTCAGGTGCTCGAGCGTGAGCCCGACCGCGAGAGCCGGTCGATCCTCTACGACGTGTCCACCGGCCGCGGCACGGTGCGCGAGAACGTCCTGCTCGCCGCCACGTCCGAGGAACACCAGCGTCGCTTCCTGTGGCCGGCGGTCGTCGATGCCCTCTTCCGCGCCACGCGCAATGCGCGGCCGCCCGACGAGATCATCCGAAGCGGCAGTGAGGAACTCGCGCGCGGCCAGATGACCGTGCCGGAACTCGCCGCCCGGTTCGCCGCCGACGAGGCGCTGACCAGCCCGCCGCTCTCGCGTCAGCTCGTGCTCTACAAGCGGCTGCTCGGGCGGGAACCGGAAGCAGGCCTCGATGGGGCGCCACTCGACACGCCGGATGCGGTGCTGTCGGCGGCGCAGCGAATCGTCGCCAGCGAGGAGTACGCCCAGCGGTTCGGCCCGCAGGGCGTCCCGCTCGCCGGTCCGTCCGCCTACACGGCGTCGGTGCGCGTGCTCTACCGCCATCTGCTCGGGCGCGATGCCGACGCG
>CANIAI010000088.1 GCA_947465275.1 Acidobacteriota bacterium
CGTCCGCCATCACCTCCGGCACCCCGCCCACCGCCGTCGCCACGGCCGCCTTCGACGCCGCCATCGCGTCGACCAGCGAGGTGCACATCCCCTCCTGCAGCGAGCTGAGCGCGAAGAGGTCGAACCCCTTGAGCAGCTCGATGACGTCGGTGCGGAAGCCGGCGAGCAGGATGTGACGCTCGAGGTGCTTCTGGTGAATCTGGTGCTCGAGGGTCTCGCGCAGCTCGCCGTCGCCCACGATGACGAAGCGCGCGTCGGGCACCTCGCGGACGACCAGCGCCGCCGCCTCGACGAGATCGTGCTGCCCCTTCTGCGCGACGAGCGCGCCGATGTTGCCGACGATCGGCGCATGCGTCGGCAGGTAGAACTCCCCCTGTACGTTCGCCGCCGGCGCCTGGGCGATCCGGTCGACGTCGACCCCTTCGTGCACGATCGCCAGCTTCCGTGACGGGATGCCGTCGGCGAGCAGCCGATCGCGCACCGCCGCGCTGATCGGCAGGAAGAGATCGACCTGCCCGTACTTCCAGCGGGAGAACGAGTTGTGCGCGATGCGGAACTCGATGCGGCGCGAGGCCACCAGGCGCGGTCGCGGCGTCGGCGCGGCGATCGACAGGGCGAGTGCGGCCATCGCGACGCCGTGCGGGTCGTGTGCGTGCACGACGTCTGGCCGCAGCCGCTTGAGCAGCCGCGAGAGCTTCCACGCGGCCGCCAGGTCGACCTCGTGCCGGGGCGCGAGCGGGATCAGGTCATGCCCCTCGGCCATGCGGCGGACGAGTTCGCCCTCGGGGTGCGCCACGAGGATCGCGCGGTGGCCGATCGCCCGGAGGCCCAGCACCGTGTGGCGGACCTGCGCCTGTCCCCCGCGCCACGTTCGCGCCGTGTCGATGTGCAGCGAGAACATCAGCCGCGGCCGCGCTGCAGCTCCCAGAGCTTGGCGAACTTCAGCGCCACCGACCAGGCGTTCACCATGGAGAGGACGAGCCCGCGCGTGCCGTCGAGGAACCCGCGGCGCAGGATGTAGTTCCGCAGGAAGGCGGCCGGCGGGTGCACGACGAGCTGCAGCGCGCCGCTGCGGCGTCCCGCCGCGAACATCTTCTCGGCCGAGAGGGTCGAGTAGCGATTGATGCGCTCGAGGTGGTCGGCGAGATCGCGATAGGAGTAGTGCTCCAGTTCGTGCCGCAGCTCGCCCGGGCCGCCGTCGACCTTCACCGATTCGTGCACGTACTCACCCTGCCAGCGCGCCGCGTGCCGGTCGTAGAGTCGCGTCTGGTAGTCAGGGTAGAAGTCGGTCGTGCGCACCCAGTCGCCGAGGTGCCACGTGGTGCGCGCCAGGCGGTAGCCGTGCCGGGGCGGGTCGCTCGTCAACAGCGACCGAATCTCCTCGGCCAGCGGCGCGGACACCCGCTCGTCGGCGTCGAGCGAGAGGATCCAGTCGTGCGAGGCGAGTCCCGCCGCGAAGTTCTTCTGGTCGACCCAGCCCGTCCAGCCGCGGGTTTCGACCCGCGCCCCGTGCGCCCGCGCGATGTCCCGGGTCCGGTCGGTGCTGCCCGAGTCGACGACGATCACCTCGTCGGCCCATCGCACGCTCTCGATGGCGGCGGCGATGTGCGCCTCTTCGTTCAGCGTGACGATCGTGACCGACAGCGGTGGCACACGCGCATCTTATGCAAGGACGAGCCGGTTCCCCAAGTGGCCGGCCGGTCGAGGGTCCGGACGCCGCTCATCCTCACCGCTGCGCGGAGGTGGTGCTGCCGGTCGTCGCACCCGTCGTCGCACCCGTGGTCGTGCCGCCCGGTGCAGACCCCGATGCCGAGGCCGAGCCCGCGCCAGACCCCAGCGAGGTGCTGGTCGATGAGGTGATCGTCCCGGTCAGCGGCGCCTGCTGCACGGTGTCGAGATCGACGACCGACCGGTTGAAGTCGAGCACCGCGCGCAGCTCGTTGTTCCGCGCCTGCGCGAGATCGCGCTGCACCTGGAAGACGACGAAGCTCGTGGACGTGCCCGCCGCGAACTTCCGCTGCTCGGCGTCGAGCCGCCGCTCGGCCAGTTCCCGCGACACGCGCGTCGTCTGCACCCGCTGCTGGTTGGTCAGCAGCTGACGGGCGGTGGTGCGCACCTGCTGCACCACCTGCAGCTCCTGACTGCGCAGCTGCGTCTGCGACTGGGTGTACTGCAGGCGGGCGCGGGCGAGGTTCGCCTCCTGCGCGCTCCTCCCGATCGGGTAGCTCACGTTCAGCGACAGCTGCCAGTTCGGATAGGCGTTGGTGAACAGGTCGCCCAGCACCGAGCCGAAGCCGCGCACCGACTCTCCGACGATGGGACCCGGGAAGCCGGCGCCGCGCAGGAACTGGGTGCCGCCGAGCCCCGCGAGTCCGTAGTCGAACGCCGCCGCCACATCAGGCATCGCCTGGTTGCGGATGTACCGGATGGAGATGTCGTTCGCCTCGAGCGAACGGCGCGCCTGCAGCAGGTCGGTGCGACGGTCGAGTGCCGATCGGACCACGGCGTCGACGCTCACCGCTGCCGGCTGGAAGGCGGGCAGGTCGCCCGGCTCGATGCGCACGCTCCAGAAGTCGGGCATGGCCGGGTCGAAGACCAGCGCCCGGAGGGCGTCCTCGGCGGTCTCGATCGACGCCTGGGCGAGGATGACGGCTTCCTGCCGCGTGGCGACCTCGGCCTCGGCCTCGACGATGTCGATTGGCGGCGTGGTCCCGATGTCCACGCGGGCGCGCGTGTTCCGGAGCGACTCCTGCGCGAGCTCGAGCGACTGCTGCTGCACCTGCAGCGAGGCGCGCGCGAACGCGAGGTCCCAGTAGGCGTTGCGCACCGTGCGCGACATGATCGCGACGTTCTGCTGCACCTCGACATCGGCGATGTCGCGGTTCTTCTCGCTCAGCAGCACCTGCTGGCGCGAGACATCGATCAGCCGGTTGCGCAGCAGCGGCTGCTGGAAGTGCAGCGCAAGCGTCGACCGCACCTGCGGCGAGAAGTTCGAGAAGAGGTTGGTGGTGGTCGCGCGCGACGTGTCCCAGCCGACCGAGTAGCTGCTGCCGAACGGGAGCAGCTGCTGGATCGAGACGTTGGTCGCGAGCCGGTTGTCGGTCGTGAACGACTGGCCACCCGACAGGAAGCTGGTGCTCGGCGTGTCGGCGCGGGCCTGGACGACGGTTGACGTGAACGTCGGCGCCCAGGCGGCGCGTGCCTGCGCGACGGCGAGGTCCTGTACCTGGGGAGCGAAGCGCGCCGCCCGCAGGCCGAGGTTGTTCTCGAGCGCCAGCCGCACCGCCTCTTCGACCGTGAGTCGCCGTGTCAGGCCGTCGGCCGGCGGGGCCGCCTGGCCTGATGGCTGGCCCGGCGCCGCGGTCTGGGCGGCGCTGGTGGTGGCACCGGCAACCCCAAGCAGCAGCAACAGCGCGAGTGCGCGGGTGGTGATTCGCATGTCTGACGGACTCTCCTTCACAGGCGTCACGGGCGTGTGCACCCGTTCTGAGACGGACGGCGCCCCTCCGGGGTTCGACCGACCGGCATGTAGAATCATGACACCGTGACCAACACCGAGGTGCTCGATCTTTTCCGCCGTGTCGGAGCCCTGCTCGAAGGGCATTTCCGGCTGACGTCCGGGCTCCACAGTCCCGGCTATCTTCAGTGCGCGCTCGTGCTGCAGCACCCGGCCGAGGCGTCGCGGTGCGGTGAGGCGATCGCGGCGCGTGTCCGCGCCCTGCGGCCGACGGTGGTGCTCTCGCCGGCGCTCGGCGGCATCGTCATCGGGCAGGAAGTCGGCCGCGCGCTCGGCCTCCGCGCCATCTTCGCCGAGCGGCAGGACGGGGCGCTGACGCTGCGCCGCGGCTTCACGCTCGATCCCTCCGACCGCGTGCTCGTCGTCGAGGACGTCGTGACGACCGGCGGCTCGACGCGCGAAACCATCGAGGTCGCCCGCGCGGCCGGCGCCCAGGTCGTCGCGGCCGCCTCGATCATCGACCGGAGCGGCGGGAGCCCGACCGTCGACGTGCCGTATGTCGCGCTCGCCCAGGTGGCGCTCCCGACGTATCCGCCCGAGTCCTGTCCCCTCTGCGCTGCCGGTTCGCCGGTGGTCAAGCCCGGGTCGCGGGCCTCGTAGCGAGCCGCCCCGTCGTCGCGGAGAACGCGGGGCTCATCCCAAGAGCATGCGCACACTGAAGCTCACGCTCGCCTACGACGGCACCCGCTTCGTCGGCTGGCAGCGCCAGGCGGACGGCGAGTCGATTCAGGGGCTGCTCGAGGAGGCGCTCGCGCGCTTCGAGGGGTCGCCGGTGACCGTCACCGGCGCTGGTCGCACCGATGCCGGCGTCCACGCCCTCGGGCAGGTGGCGAGCGTACGGCTGACGGCGCCGCACGACGAGGTGACGCTGCTCCGGGCGCTCAACGCGCAGCTGCCCGATGATCTGCGGGTGCTGAAGGTCGAGGCGGTGCCCGACGCGTTCCATCCCCGCTTCTCCGCGCGCCTCAAGACCTATCGGTATGTCGTGCACCAGGGCGGCATCGCCTCGCCGTTCACGCGGCTGTACGCCTGGTACCTGCCGGAGCGGCTCGACCTGTTCGCCATGCGGCAGGCGGCGCACGCCCTGCTCGGCACCCATGACTTCTCGGCGTTCCAGAGCGTCGGCAGCGACACGCTCGACGCCGTCCGGACGCTGCGGCGGGCCGAGGTGCTGTCGGTGCCGGTGGTCGCGGCGCCGGGGGGGCGGGAACCGGCCGGGGAACTGCTCACGTTCGAGTTCGCCGCCGACGGCTTCCTGCGGCACATGGTGCGGGCGCTGACCGGCACGCTCGTGGAGGTCGGACGGGGGTGGCGGCGGGCCGACAGCATGCCCGACCTGCTGGCCGGACGCGACCGCGGGGCGGCCGGTCGGACGGCCCCGCCGCACGGCCTCTTCCTGGTGCGAGTGGACTATGATCAGTGAGCGTGTCGATCCCGCTTGAGCAACTGCTTGCCTGGATTCCCCCGGGCCACCCGGACGAGGGGCTCGCGCGCCAGGTGAACGTCGACCGATTGCCGGCCCACGTGGCCATCATCATGGACGGCAACGGGCGCTGGGCGGCGGGTCGTCACCTTCCGCGGGTTGAGGGGCACCGCGCCGGCATCGAGTCGGTGCGCGACACCGTCGAGACGGCCGCGCGCCTGGGCATCCGGGTGCTCACCCTCTACGCCTTCTCCATCGAGAACTGGAAGCGCCCGGCCAGCGAGGTCGGGACGCTCATGACCCTGCTGAAGCGGTACCTCCGCTCCGAGCTCAACACGCTGCTGCGCAACGACATCCGCTTCGGGGTGATCGGCCGCCTGGACGAGCTCGCGCCCGACATCCAGCGGGAGCTGAACGACGCGGTCGAGCGGACGGCCGGCAACCGCGGCATGCTCTTCAACATCGCCCTCAACTACGGCGGCCGAGCCGAGATCGTCGACGCCGCGCGCCGCGCGCTCGCGTCCGGCGTGCGTCCCGAAGAGCTGGACGAGACCCGCTTCGCGAGCTTCCTCTACACCGCCGGCCAGCCCGATCCCGACCTGCTCATCCGGACGAGCGGGGAGATGCGCGTCAGCAACTTCCTGCTCTGGCAGATCGCCTACGCCGAGATCTACGTGACCGAGACCCTCTGGCCCGACTTCCGGCGCCGCCACCTGCTCGAAGCGGTGCTGGCGTACCAGAAGCGCGAGCGGCGGTACGGCGGCATCACCCCGGCCGAGGCCATCAGCGCTCAATGACCCGCCTGGTCAGCGGGGTCATCCTCGCGGTGGTCGCGCTCGCCGCGATCCTGTGGCTTCCGTTCGTCGGTCTCCGGCTGCTCGCCGCGATCGTGTCGGTGCTGGCCGCCCACGAATACCTCCGCATCGCCGGCGTCCCGCAGTCGGTCCCGGTGCTCGCGCTCGTCGCGCTGACCTGCTGGTTCGTCCCGGCGTCGCCGGTCACGGTCGTGCCGCTGCTGCTGCTCTCGTTCGCATGGGTCGGCTGGACGGTGCTGCGCGACGGCGCCCCGATCGTCCAGGCGACCGCGCAGTTCTTCGCTCCCTGGTACATCGGCCTGCCGCTGGGCATGCTCCTCGCCGTGCACGCGCGCGGCGGCGCGGCGGCGACGCTGCTCGTCCTCGCGACGGTGGTCGTGAGTGACTCGTCGCAGTACTACACCGGACGCGCGTTCGGCCGCCGTCCGCTCGCGCCGGCCATCAGCCCGAAGAAGACCATCGAAGGGGCGCTGGGCGGCCTCGTGTTCGGCACGCTCTTCCTGACCCTCGCGGGGATGCGCGTCCTGGGCGGCCGCCCGCTCGCGCTCGCGCTGACCGGCGTGGCGGTCGTGCTGCTCGGCATCTGCGGCGACCTCTTCGAGTCGCGGCTGAAGCGGGCATCGGGCATCAAGGACAGCTCGTCGCTCATCCCGGGGCACGGCGGCGTGCTCGACCGCATCGACGCGATGCTGTTCGTCATCCCGGCGTTCTACGCCTACTTCTTCGGGAGCAGCTGGTGGTGACGCCCGCCGTGAAGCGCCTCGCGATCCTCGGCTGCACCGGCTCGATCGGACAGAGCACGCTCGCCGTGGTCGACGCGCATCCCGACCGGCTGCGCGTGGTGTCGCTGGCGGCCGGCGACAATGCCGAACGGCTGGCGGAGCAGGCGGCGCGCTACCGTCCGTCCCTCGTCGCGATGGCGACCGACGACGGCCTCGCGCGCTTCCGCGCGGCGACCAGCTGGACGCCGGGCACGCTCGCCTCCGGCGCCGAGGGACTCATCGCCGTCGCGACGCACCCGGACGTCGACATCGTCATCTGCGCGTCGGCCGGCACGGCGGGGCTCGAGGCGGTGCTCGCCGCCATCGAAGCGGGCAAGACGATCGCGCTCGCCAACAAGGAAGTGCTCGTGATGGCGGGGGCGCTGGTCATGGCGGCGGCGCGCCGCCGCGGCGTGCCGGTGCTGCCGGTCGACAGCGAGCACAACGCCATCCACCAGTGCCTGCACGGCCGGACCGCCGGTGAGGTGCGCCGGCTGATCCTGACCGCGTCGGGCGGACCGTTCCGGACGATGCCGGCGGCGCAGCTCGCGCAGGTGGGCCCGGCCGACGCCCTGCGTCACCCGACCTGGCAGATGGGGCGCAAGATCACGATCGACTCGGCGACGCTGATGAACAAGGGGCTCGAGGTGATCGAGGCCTACTGGCTGTTCGGCGTGGGCCCCGACCAGATCGACGTCGTCGTGCACCCCCAGTCGATCGTCCACTCGATGGTGGAGTTCGTCGACGGTTCGATCATCGCGCAGCTCGGCGTGACCGACATGCGCCTGCCGATCCAGTACGCCTGCTCCTACCCGGACCGCTGGCCGGCCGCGTTGCCGCCGCTCGACCTGACCCGCGCCGGGCGTCTCGATTTCGAGCCGCCCGACCTCACGCGGTTTCGCTGCCTGGCACTCGCGTTCCGCGCGCTGCGGGCGGGGGGGACGCTGCCGGTCGTGCTGAACGCGGCGAACGAGGTCGCCGTCGAGTGCTTCCTCGGGCAATCGCTGGCATTCCAGGACATCCCCCGGGTCATCGCGGCGACCATGGACGCCCACGTCGTCGAGCCGGTCGAGAGCCTCGCGCAG
The DNA here is from genome assembly GCA_947465275.1 of Acidobacteriota bacterium. GTDB lineage: Bacteria > Acidobacteriota > Vicinamibacteria > Vicinamibacterales > UBA2999 > JBEBGV01. The sequence continues at coordinate 7,602 of CANIAI010000088.1, forward strand.
GTGCGCCGGGTGGATACGTGGGGCCGGGAACACGCCCTGAGCGTCATACGAGGCGTAGAATTGTCGATTGAGGTCCCTGAGTGACGACGCTGCTCTCATTCCTCTTCGTGCTGGGCGTGCTGGTCTTCGTGCACGAGCTTGGGCATTTCCTCGCCGCGCGCCGTGTCGGCGTCCGCGTCCTGACCTTTTCGCTCGGCTTCGGGCCGAAGCTGCTGAGGACCCAGCGCGGTGACACCGAGTACTGCGTCAGCCTGATTCCGCTCGGCGGCTACGTGAAGATGGCCGGCGAGTCGCCTGACGAGCCGCGCACCGGCGCGCCAGACGAGTTCATGTCGAAGTCGAAGTGGGAGCGATTCCAGATCCTGATCGCCGGCCCGCTCATGAACCTCGTCCTCGCCGTGCTGGTGCTCGCGGGTGTCTTCGTCCGCGGGGCGCAGGTGCCGGCGTACCTCGACGAGCCGGCCGTCATCGGCGCGGTGGTGCCAGGCGGTCCGGCCGAGAAGGCCGGCCTGTTGATGGGCGACCGGGTCATCACGGTTGAAGGGGAAGACGTCCCCACCTGGGACAAGTTCGACCTCGCCATCAAGACGCGCCCGAATCGGGACGTCCGGCTGACCGTCAACCGCGGCGGGGCCACGCAGAGCGTCACGGTCCGGACGACCGCCGAGACCCGCTACGAAATCGGC
>CANIAI010000089.1 GCA_947465275.1 Acidobacteriota bacterium
ACCCGGATGTCCGAGTCGGGGTCGAGCGTCCGGAAGCGCCGCGTGAGGCGCTGGGCCGTCCGCGTGGTGAACATCAGCGGGAGCAGCGACGCGAAGAGATACGAGACCCGTTCCGGCACCAGCCCGGCCCCGGTCACCAGCGCACGCACGGACCGTCGCGTGTACCGCTGATGTTCTTCCCAGACCTCCGAGTGATCGCCGCGGAGCGCGTCGAGCGCCGCGACCGTGAGCACGACCGCTCCTCCGGGCTTCACGACCCGCATCATCTCCGTCACGGCCGCTCCGTCATGCGGCACGCATTGCAGCACGTCGAACGAGGTCGCGAGATCGAAGGTACTGTCGGCAAACGGCAGGCGCCCGATGTCGGCGCGCGCCGCGCGGAAGCCGAGGGCACGCGTGGCGGCGACCCCGCCGGTCGACAGATCCACGCCGGTGGCCTGTCCGTACGCGCTGAGCCAGGGGAGGTTGTCACCGGTGCCGCAGCCGCAGTCGAGGATGCGCAGGTCGCGGCGTCCGGCGGCAAGCGCGGCCACGGCCGGCACGACGTAGCCGCGGAAGCCGCGGAACCAGAAGTGCGTCGCCGCGGCGCGGCGCGTCAGCGCGAGCCGCTCCTCCATGTCGTCAGCGGGTGCGGGCCGCGCCCGAATTGGGGCGCCGGGTCGAACGGGTGCGACGGGCGGGCTTACGGGCCGGCGCCTTCGTGCGTGAGGACGCTCTCGGGGCCTTGCCCCTCACCGCAGGGCGACCCGGAGCCGCTGGGGCCGCCACGGCCCGTACGGGCGGTGCGTCGAGGCCCGGCGTCAGGATGCCGCCGCCGTACAGGCGCCGGTAGTCTTCCGCCGTACCGAGAATCCGCTTCACGTAGTTCTGCGTCTCGGGAAACGGGATGTCGTCGATGAACTCGTCCTGCGGGATGCCCGGCTTCTCGGCGATCCAGCGCGCAACGCGCGACTCACCCGCGTTGTAGCTGGCGAGGGCGAAGTGCGCGCCGCCGAAGCGGTCGACGAGGTCGCGGAAGTAGGTCATCCCGAGCCGCACGTTGGTCTCGGGACGGGTCAGCGACGCGGTGGAGAACGGCCGGATGCCCACCTTCGTCGCGTACCGCCGCGCCGTCGCCGGAATCAGCTGCATCAGCCCGTAGGCGTTCGCCCCCGAGCGGATGTCGGCGGTGAACGTCGACTCCTGCGCCACGAGCGCGGCCATCAGGTACGGGTCGAGCTGCTGCTCATCCGCGTACTTCCGGATGAGCGGCCAGTAGTCGAGCGGGAAGATGACGCGCAGCACGTCGGGCGGCAGTTGCTCACCGCCGGCCGCGAGGTACTGCGGATACGCGCGCTTCATCTGGTTGATCGCGCCGCGCAGGTTCTGGAACCGATCAGTCGACGCGAGCCCCTGCGCGCGTGCGTTCCGGATCCAGGCGACGGTCGCCTGCACCGCGGCGGAGTCGCCCCACGCCTGCTGCGCGTACTGCAGTTCACGCATGGCGTTGTCGTACAGCTCGAGCGCGATGAACTGGCGCACCACCGGGCCTGACGGGATCAGCGCGGTCGGCGGGGTGGCCGGCTCCACCGCCACCGCCGGCACGAGCAGCGGCTCGTTGCGCTCGGTCAGGATGCGGGAGGCGAGCCGCCCGTAATAGGAATTCAGGTAGTCGGTTGCGGTAAGCCGATACCGTGCGGTCGCCGACGCGGGGTCCTCGAGCTGGTCGTGCGCCCGGCCCGCCCAGTAGAGCCAGGCCGGACGGTAGTCGGCGCGCGGGAAGTTGCCGGCGGCCTGCTCGAAGACCTCCGCGGCCTCCGCGTAGCGGCCGCCACGATACGCCCACCAGCCCAGCTTCCAGCCGGCACGCTCCGAATGGCGGCTGCGCGGGAAACGGGTGAACAGTTCGCGGAACACCCCCTCCGCCGCGGCATCGTCGTCGGTGACGATGTAGTGGGTCGCGAGGTTGTTCAGCACCTCCTCCGTCCAGCTGCTCTGCGGGAAGTCGGAGAGAAAGCGCGTGGCTTGCGCCACGTACGAGTCGGTCTCGCCCAGCTCCCGCGTCGCCTGCAGGAAGAAGAACCGGGCTTCGGCCTTCCGCGAGGCCGTGTCGAGCCAGGGGCGCAGCGACTCACGTGCCTGACGGAACCGATCCAGGTAGTAGTCGCACTCGGCGAGCCGCAGCGCGACGAGCTCACGTTTGTCGTCGTCGGTCACCAGAGGGGCGAGCGCCTCGAACCCGGCACGCGCCTGGGCCCACCGCCTGGCCGCGAACACCGTCTCGCCCCGCGCCAGTTCGAGCGCGAGGAGGTTCGTCGGGACGGTGCGATTGCCCTGCATCCGCAGGATGCCCTGCTGCGCGTCGGCTGCCTGCGTGGTCAGCGGGAACTCGTAATAGACCCGGCGGTAGCTGCGCAACGCGCGGTCGGTGTCTCCCGCGAGCTCCGCCGTTCGCCCGAGGCGCAGCAGCACCTCCTCGGGGTCGACGCTGTCGCCGGGGTCGATTGATTCGAGCAGGCGCTCGGCAGCCGAGGCACTGCCGCGGGCGATGGCGATATCGGCGCGCTCGAGTCGCACCGCCTCGCGGAGGTACCCGACCGGTCGCCGCTGGTCGAGGGCCGCGAGCGTGGTCTCCGCCTCGTCCAGGCGGCCGAGTGCCTTCTGGACCATCCCGGTGTAGTACTGCGCGTAGCCCGACAGCGGCGTCGACGCCAGGGCGGGGGTGCTGACCAGCGGGAGGGCGGCCGTGAACTCCCCCTTGTCGAACAGGCGCACGCCCTGCGCGAAGCGGGCGGTGGCCGGCTCGTCGGCGGCACGTGCCGAGCCGGATGAGGCGGCCGCGAGGTCGGGGACCAGCAGGAAGAGGGAGGGATGCCCCGGCAGGGCGGGGTGCGGGGTCGGCGCCAGCGGAGACGTCGCGGGACGGGCCACGAAGACGTCCTGCGCGCGCAGCGACTGCCAGCCGACGACGAGTACGCCGGCGATCGTCAGCACCGTCAGGGACGCCCCGAGCAGTCGAGCGTGTGTCGTGTGCGTCACTCCCACAACCCTGTTGTCTTCATCGGCGGCAGGCCCCCACGGCATTATACGCAAGCACGCGGTAACCCATTGTCATCTCGCCGCTTGCGGCCGGTCATACGTCCCGGTTCTTGCAAGGTGAACGGCATGGAACGTCGGTACGGTCATCGTCCTCAGCGCGTCCTCATCGTGGACGACTCGAGCGACATCCGCGAAATGTGGCGCCTGTGGTTGACCTTCTGGGGCTTTCAGGTGGACGAGGCGCAGAACGGCCACGAGGCGCTCGACAGGGCGCGGTCGCATCGCCCCGACCTGGTGCTGATGGACCTCTGGATGCCGGTGCTCGACGGGCTCGCGGCGACCGAGCGTCTCAAGGCCGATCCGGCCACCGCGCAGGTGCCGGTCCTGGCGCTGAGCGCCTATACCCTGCCGTCCGCGGTGGACCGGGCGCTGGCGGCCGGGTGCGACTCGTTCCTGCCCAAGCCGGTCGATCCCGACCACCTGCTCGAGAAGATCCGCCAGATGTTCGGCCAGCGCGCCGCGCTCGCCCGCAGCGAGGAACGCCCCTCCGACCTCCACTAGCGGCTCACCGTGAAGGCGCGGTCCCCGACGGGACGTCCATCCACCAGCATCTCGACCTTGTAGTCGCCGACGGGCAGCCCGGCCGGATACTGCAGATGGAAGGCGGTCGCGGCGTCCTTCGTGTAGGACACGTGACGGCTTTCCTCGGAGAGCTGCCGCCCGTTGAAGCTCCACCGGACCGTCAGGTCGCCGCTGCCGCTGCCGGCTGACAGCGCCGACGCGAACACGGTGTCAGCGGGCCGAAAGCTGGTGGAATGCGTGGCGATACTGTTGTCCGAGTTGACCGACTTCCCCACCTGGACCGCCGTGACCGCGAGCGGCCCCCGGGAGCAGGCGGCTGAACTGAGCAGGACGGCGGTGAGGACGGCGAGGGTGCGCAGGGCCATGAAACAGCCGGGTTCAAGCGTCGTGCCGCAGACCGTTTCCGACGGAGCCGGCGTCGAAGGAGCGTCCGGCAGTGCGGCTGGACTACGATAGAGCTCCGACGATGCTGAAGAAGACGCTGCTCCTGCTCGCGTGTGCGGCCATGCTCGTGCTGGCCGTGGTGTCGGCCCCAACCCGCGTCCATGCCCAGGCCGAGACCGCGCCTGCGTCGCCGGCCGCGGCAGCCGCGCTCGCCTCGTTCGGGGAGTTCGAGGTGCTCGGCAAGGCGGCGGGCTACGTTGGCACCGACAAGTTCCTGCAGTTCATGAAGGACGCCGACGCCGGGGTGAAGCAGCCCGGCATGTTCGACGGACGCGGGCCGCTCGCGGTGCTGCTGCTCGTCTTCCTCGGCGGCCTCGCCCTCAACCTGACGCCCTGCGTGCTCCCGATGATTCCGATCAACCTGGCGATCATCGGCGCCGGCACGAAGAGCGGCTCACGGAAGCGCGGGTTCCTGCTCGGCGGCGTGTACGGCCTCGCGATGGCGGTCGTCTACGGCGTGCTCGGCGTGGTGGTCATCCTGACCGCCGGCAGCTTCGGCACGCTCAACGCCTCACCCTGGTTCAACGTCGGTATCGCGGTGCTGTTCGTCGTGCTCGGGCTGGCGATGTTCGACGTGGTGACCATCGACCTCTCGCGCTTCTCGTCGGGCGTGCGCGCGGACGAGTCGCGGCGCGGCTCCTTCGCCCTCGCGTTCGGGATGGGCGGCATCGCGGCCCTGCTCGCGGGCGCCTGCGTCGCGCCGGTCGTGATTCAGGTCATCCTCTTCTCGAGCGACCTCTACTCGAAGGGAACGGCGATCGCGCTCGGCCTGCCGTTCCTGCTCGGCGTCGGCATGGCGATTCCGTGGCCGATCGCCGGGGCGGGACTCGCCGCGCTGCCCAAGCCCGGGGCCTGGATGGTGCGCGTGAAGCAGGCGTTCGGCGTGATCATTCTCGTCACCGCCGCGTACTACGGGCACGAAGCCTGGAGCCTGTTCCGCAGCGCCGGCGCCCCGCCGGCCGAGTCCGCGACGGCCGCCGTCGAGGACGGCTGGTACACCTCGCTGCCCGCCGCGATCGCCGCGGCGAAGCAGGAAGGCAAGCCGGTCTTCATCGACATGTGGGCGACGTGGTGCAAGAACTGCTTCGTGATGGACGCCACCACGTTCAAGGACCCGGCCGTCGTCGCCTCGATGGACAAGTACATCAAGGTCAAGTTCCAGGCCGAGGATCCCGAGGCGCAGCCGGCGAAGGCGCTGATGGAGAAGTTCGACAGCGTCGGGCTGCCCACCTACGCGATCATCCAGCCGCGCTAGCCGCGCGCGACACTCGATACGCACCGCTGCGGCGCCCTTGGGCACACGCCATGCTGGCAGCAGCGGCGTGGAGGAGGGTCGTTCGTGATCACGCGGGAACCGTGGGGGACCACGCCCGAGGGCGACCAGGTCGCACGCCATGTCATCGAGAGCGGGCGACTGGCCGTGACGGTCAGCGACTGGGGCGCCCTCCTCACGTCGATCCTGGTGCCCGACGCGCGCGGCGTCCGCGCCGAGGTGACGCTCGGGTTCGACGACCTCGCCTCGTACCTCCAGCCGCATCCCTACTTCGGCGCCACCGTCGGGCGCTACGCGAACCGGATCGCCGGCGGCCGATTCACCCTCGACGGCACCGACCATCAACTCACGACGAATGACGGCCCCCACCACCTGCACGGCGGCTGGCGCGGCTTCGACCGCCGGCGCTGGCATGCGCGCGCCGCGTCGTCACGCGACGGTGGCACGGTCGTCCTGACCCGACAGAGCCCGCACGACGAGGAAGGGTATCCGGGCACGCTCGACGTCGAGGTGCACGTCACGGTCGAGGGCGACGCGCTGACGATCGAGTACCGCGCCGAGACCGACCGCCCGACCCTCGTCAACCTCACCCAGCATGCCTACGTCGACCTCTCGGCGGGCGCGGCCCCGACCATCGAGGCGCACCGTCTGTGGATTCGCGCGGAGCGCTTCGTGCCGGTCGACGCACGCCTCATCCCGCTCGGCGAGACGCGCCCCGTGGCCGACACGCCGTTCGACTTCCGGGAGCCGCGACTGATCGGCGGGCGCATCGACGATGACGACCCGCAGCTCCGGGCGGGCCTGGGGTACGACCACTGCTGGCTGCTCGACACGGAAGGGGATGAGAGCCGGACGGCTGCCCGCCTCGAAGACGCGTCGACCGGCCGGTGGCTGGAGGTGACGACGAGCGAGCCAGGCCTGCAGTTCTACTCAGGCAACCAGCTGGACGGCACGACGGTCGGCCGGGGCGGACGCCGCCATGCGTCGCGCACCGGCCTGTGCCTCGAGACCCAGCATCTGCCCGACAGCCCGAACCACCCCGCCTTTCCGTCGACGGTGCTGCGCCCCGGGGAGCGCTACCATTCGCGGACGACGTGGCGGTTCGGTGCCGCGGGCGGGTCGGGCGACTGACGCGGCTAGAAGGTGAGGACGAACGCGCCGCTCAGCCGGCCGAAATCGAGCTTCGCGTCCGAGAGGGTCACGCCCGCAATCTCGAGATCCTGGAAGGCGTGGAAGTAGCGGAGGTCGCCGCGCACGCCCACGTGCGGCGCGAGGTGGACCATGAGGCCGCCGCCCAGGTCCCAGCCGAGATCGTTGTGGCTGGCCGACACGAGGCTCGACGGGGTGAGTTCGACGCGGCTCTTCATGAGCCCGACGCCGACGAGCACGTACGGCCGCACGATGCCGATCTTCGGCGCCACGAGGAAGTTGCTCATCACCGTCAGCACGCTCGACGCGCCACCGGCCGCCTGCGCGTCGGGGAAGAAGTCGCGGGCGTAGCCGATCTCCTCCTCGAAGCCCACCACCGACCCGAGGGTGCCGAAGGCCACGCCGAGGTTCGGCTGCCGGCTGTCGCAGTCACGCGCCGTCGGGCAGACCGAGTCGCCACCGAAGTTGTAGCCGATGAAGGGACTCAGGAAGCCTTCCGCACGGGCCGGTCCCGCTCCCACCACCATCAGCATCGCCGCGCACATCAGCACGCGGGCCATCCAGGTTCGTCGCATCTCGTACTCTCCGAGTCGTCCGGGGGGACGCGTGAGCATCATAGCTGGGCCGCGGATCTTTTTCGGCGGATCACGGGATCCGTGCGTCGGAGATCGGGTAGTCTCTTTGAGGTCCGGGGCTGAGGGTCAGGCGGACGGGGCCGCGGAGCCCGGCCGCAGGATGGTCAGGTGGTCGCGGACAGCGGTCAGCGCCGCGCCGAGCGCGTCGGCACGCGCCGCGAGGTCGTCCAGGTGACGTCCCATCTCGCCCAGGAGCAGGTCGGCCACGCCGCTCGTCGGCGTGCCGCCGCGCACCGACTCCAGCATGCGCGTGATCGCGGTCAGGCTTCGCAGGTTCGCCTCATGGGCGGCCCGGATGTCGAGCAGCGAGAGCGCGAGGCCGGCCAGGTCGCGGGTGGCAGGTTCGCGGCCGGCACCGTCGCGACCCGAGCCGGCGTGAGATTCCGAGAGATGACGGGTGAGATCGACGGCAATGGCCACGGCGCGCCTCCGGCGCCCCGGGCGTGCAAGTTGGACGCCGTTCCGCTGACGGCGAGCTCGACCAGTAACTGACGGCCCCGCCCGGCGCGGCCGCATCGAACCAGAACGGCAGCCGCATGAATTCCGTTCCGCGCTACACCTTCGGCCCGAGGCTCCGCACCCAGCGTGAGCGCCTGGGGATCTCCCTCGAGCAGATCGCCGACTCCACGAAGATCGGCATCTCGCTGCTCGCCGCCCTCGAACGGAACGACGTCTCCCACTGGCCGAAGGGCGTCTTCCGCCGCGCGTTCTTCAAGGCCTACACGGGCGCCATCAAGCTGCCCTTCGAGGCGACGTGGGCCGAGTTCCAGCAGACCTTCCCCGAGGATGGGTCGCCCGGTCGCGAGGTGACGGCCGACGGCGAGGCCGACCCGCTTCGCCTGACGCTCGCCCGCGGCGCCCGCTACGGCATGCTGCCGGGCGCCCGTCAGCTGCTCACCGCCGCGCTCGACACGGCTGCGGTGCTGCTGCTCGCGGCGCTCGTCGCGGTGGTGGGTGGCGCGTTCTGGACGGCGACCGGCGTGATCGCCCTCCTCTGGTTCGCCGGCAGCATGGCGCTGCTCGGCAGCACGCCTGGCGCACGCCTCGCCACGGCGCGGCTCGGCTCGGGTGACCCGGGGGGGACGACCGTCCAGTTGTCCGCGGCGCCGGCAGACCTGTCGGCGGTGCCGACGGCCCTCCCGCTCTCGGTCGATGCACCGACGGGTGCGCCGCACCCGGA
>CANIAI010000090.1 GCA_947465275.1 Acidobacteriota bacterium
AAGACGCGGCGCAACATCATCCGCGCCGAAGGGCTGAACATCCGCTCGTCGCGTGACGGCGACGCGATCGTCGACCGCACCAGCCTCTCGGCCGAGGACGACTACACCCTGACGGCCCGCTCCTACGGCTTCGGCCGGTTCCAGTACCTGCGCGACCAGTTCAAGAGCATCGATTACCTGATCTCGCCGACCGTCGGTGTGGGCTACCGGGTGCTCGACACCACGCTCTCGACCATCACGGCTGATGTGGCCGTCGGTGCGGTGACCGAGAAGAACCCCGGGATCGACAAGCGGTCGTCGGGCGCGATGACGGCCGGCGAGAAGGCGATGCACAAGCTGTCAGAGTCGGCGACGCTCACCCAGTCCCTGACGGGCCTGTGGAAGACGTCCGACTTCGGTGACTCGCTGCTGACCTTCCAGGCCGGACTGGCCGCCACCGTGACGAACCGGACGCAGCTCAAGGTCGACTTTCTCGACACCTACAAGAGCCAGCCGCCGTCCGTGCTCGTGAAGAAGAACGACACCGCGCTGATCATGTCGGTGGTGTTCAAGTTCTGAGGACCGGTGGGGCGGGGGCCGGCTGGCCCTCGCTCCTCACCGCGCCGCCGAGTCTCCCGGCCTGACGTAGGTACGGGCGAGGAAGCGGTCCCACCACGAGTCCGGCAGCAGCCAGCGCAGGAACAGCAGCACCGTCGCCGAGGGCGACACCGTGTAGCGCGCCTTCGGCCGCGAGGTGTCGAGCGCCTGCTCGATCACGCGGGCCACGTCATCGGCGGTGCCGAGCAGCGGCGCCAGCGCACCACGCTCGTACGCCTCTCTGGTGATACGGGCGACTTCCGCGTGGAACCGGCCATACGCCGAGCCGGGCCCCGGCCTCATCGACGTGCCGTCCGGCGCAGCGGCGTACCCCGTGTCAATCGAGCCGACGGCCGTCCCCGCGAAGTGGGTGCGGATCAACCCGGGCTCGATCAGGACCACCCGAACACCGAACCCCGCCAGCTCGAACCGCAACGCGTCACAGAGCGCCTCGAGCGCGTACTTGGTGGCGTGGTAGACGCCGCCGCCCGGGAACACCAGCTTGCCTCCCACCGAGCCCAGGACGACGACCGTGCCCCTGCGGGCGCGGCGCATGCCGGGCAGAACGAGCTGTGTCAGGCGCAGGAGCCCGAAGACGTTCGTCTCGAACTGGGCGCGTACGCGCTCGACCGAGACCGCTTCCACCGCCCCTGACTGGCTGTAGCCGGCGTTGTTCACCAGCGCGTCGATGGACCCGTGCGTCGCCTCGACCTGCCGCACGGCCTCGACCATCGAGGCCTCATCGGTGACGTCGAGCGGCAGCAACCGGCAGCCAGCGGCCGCCAGCGCCTCCAGCGTGTCGACCCGCCGGGCCGTGGCATAGACGGTCCAGCCGTGCGCCGCGAGGCGCTCCGCGGTGGCGCGACCGATGCCGCTCGAGCAACCCGTGACGAGGACGACGCGGGGGCTCCCATCGTGCGCCGCCGGCACGCTGCTCACCGGCTGGTCCCGGCATCGCCGGCCCGCGACTCGATACGGCGGTCGGGGATGAACCAGATCAGCGACACGGTGACGAAGAGCGCCAGCGCGATCCGGCGGTCGACGAACGCGAGCGGGATCGACACCGTGTACAGCGCCATCGAGATCTTGCCCTTGGTGTCACTGCCGAGCGCACGCGCCAGCCGTGAGTCAGGCCCGTGGTGCGCCACGATGGCCATCTGCAGCAGCGTGTAGGCGATGGCCGCCATCAGCAGCAGCACGCCGTAGGTGGCGGTCGGCACGGGGGCGAAGCCGTTGTCACCCATCCAGGCGGTGCCGAAGGGCAGGAGCGACAGCCAGAACAGCAGGTGGAGGTTGGCGAGCAGGATGCGTCCGTTCACCCGGTCGGCCGCGTGGAGCAGGTGGTGGTGGTTCGTCCAGTAGATGCCGACCATCGCGAAGCTCAGGACGTACGCGAGCAACGTGGGCAGCAGTGGCCGCAGCGCGGAGAGCTCGGTGCCGTGCGGCGCCGACAACTCCAGGACCATGATCGTGATCAGGATGGCGATGACGCCGTCGCTGAACGCTTCGAGGCGTCCCTTCTGCATCTCGGATTCTCCGGCCCAATCCTATCGCCATCGCTGGTCCCGTCACCGTACAATGCTCGATCGTGGCGGAGCCGCAGTCCGGGATCGATCGGGAACTCGGCATGCTCGAAGCCGAACTCAGGCGTCTCGAGGCGGAGTACAACATGTTCTTCGCCGGTCGCCTGCCGAGGCCGCCGTGGGAGACTCGCACCCGTGTCGCCGCCCTGATGAAGCAGATCGACCGATCGCCCGTCTCGAACTACGCGCAGCGCTATCGTTTCTCGACGATCCAGTCACGGTTCGCCACCTTCGTCGAACTGTGGGACCGGGGGCTGCGAGCGCGTGAGGAGGGGCGTGGCGGGCCGTTCGGGCAGCGCCCATCCGCGACGCCCGTCCAGGGCGATCGCACGCTCCATGTCGCCACGCTGGCCGACCCGGAGCACGAGGGCGAGAAGCTGAAGGAACTGTACGACCGGATGGTCGAGGCGCGGCAGGCCGTGGGGCAGGCGTCGATCCCGTTCCAGAAGTTCGCCACGCTCGTGCACGCGCAGGTCTCGGCGTTGCGCCAGCAGGGGAGCGACGAAGTGGCGTTCCGGGTCGCGGTGAAGGATGGGAAGGTCGCGTTCACCGCGCGGCCCATGAAGCGGACGGACGGAGAGAAACCGTAGCGGCCCGCCGAAGCGAGGCTACGGTTTCCGTCGTGCGAATGATGAATGAGTGCGGAAGAGAAGGCCCGGAAGGGCCGCGCCGGGAAGGACTGGTATGCGCCCGGCGCCGCAGAACGGCGCCGGGAGGTCGTGCTGCGTGGTTCTAGGCCTTGGTGACGTTCCCCGCCTGCGGACCCTTGGGGCCGTCGACGATCTCGAACTCGACCGCCTGACCCTCTTCCAGGGACCGGAACCCGTTGCCACTGATCGCGGAGTAGTGGACGAACACGTCGCTGCCACCGTCGCGCTCAATGAAGCCGTAGCCCTTGGCGTTGTTGAACCACTTGACCTTGCCTGTAATACGCATCGTTCTTCTTCCCTGCTTGCGCGGAATCGGCCGTGGCCGCTCCCGCCGCTGGATCTAGTGCCGGCCTCAGCAGCAGATGAGCTTCGGGGCACAAAAAAAGACCGCGAGTGCTTGCGCGGCCTCGACTGCAACGTTGGGGAACGCCCCTCAACGCATCGCCATCCTAAACGTGGCCCCCGGCACTGTCAAGCATTTGTCTCGTAAAACTGTCGATTTTCCAACACTATGCCGGTGCTCCCGCACGTGCGGGGCGGGGTCGCCGAGCCAGGCCCTTCACACTTTCGCCCATTCCAGACTTGATACATGCCTAGAGCCCTGATCAGTGTGTCCGACAAGACCGGCCTCGTGGAGTTCGCGCGAGGCCTCCACGACCGTGGATTCGAACTCGTCTCCACGGGTGGTACCGCCAAGGCCCTCCAGCAGGCGGGACTCCCCGTGACCGGGATTTCCGACGTGACCGGCTTTCCCGAGATGATGGATGGCCGCGTCAAGACGCTCCACCCGCTCGTCCATGGCGGCATCCTCGCCCGCCGCGATCGCCCTGACGATCTGGAGGCGGCCCGTTCGCACGGCATCACCCTCATCGACCTGGTGGTCGTGAACCTCTATCCCTTCGTGAAGGCGGCATCCAACCCTGAGACGCCGTTCGACGCGCTCATCGAGGAGATCGACATCGGCGGCCCGTCGATGGTCCGCGCCGCGGCGAAGAACTTCCAGGACGTGCTGATCGTCGTCTCGCCGGCGGATTACGGTGACGTCCTGGTGGCGCTGGACCAGGACGGCGGCCCGACCAGGCCGTTCCGCTTCGAACTGGCGCGCAAGGCGTTCGCCCACACGGGCGCGTACGATTCGGCGATCGCCTCGACGCTCTCGACAGTGCAGTCGAGCGACGGCACCTTCACCCGCGGCCCGGGCGGCCTGCCGATGCTGCTCACGGTCGGGCTGCAGAAGGTGCGCGACCTGCGCTACGGGGAGAACCCCCACCAGGCGGCGGCGCTCTATCAGGGGTTCGGCGTGCACCCCGGGTATCGCGTCCTGCAGGGGAAGGAACTGTCGTACACGAACCTGCTCGACCTCGACGCGGCCGCCCGCATCGTGCTCGAGTTCACCGAGCCGGCTGCCACCGTCATCAAGCACACCAACCCGTGCGGCGCGGCGACCGGGGCTTCGGCGGCCGAGGCGTATGTGCGCGCGCGTGAGGCCGACCCGCTCGCCGCGTTCGGCGGCATCGTCGGGCTCAACCGCCCGATCGACGAGGCGACCGCCAGGGCGATCGTGTCGACGTTCATCGAGGCGGTCATCGCGCCGTCGGTCGAGGAGGCGGCGCTGCCGATCCTCGCCACCAAGACGAACATGCGGGTGGTGGTACCCGAGCGTGTGCTGTCGGCTGCGGAGTACGCCTCCGGCTCCGACATCGAGATGCGCTCGATCATCGGCGGCGTGCTCGTGCAGGCGCGCGACCGCGTAGTCGAGGCGCACGAGGCGTGGCCGCTCGATCGCCTGAAGGTCGTGACGAAGCGCCAGCCGACGGCGGACGAGTGGCAGGCGCTCCGCTTCGCGTGGCGCATCTGCGCGCATGTGAAGTCGAATACCGTCATCTTCACCAACGCCGACCGGACGCTCGCGGTCGGTGCCGGCCAGATGAGCCGTGTCGACTCGGTGAACGTGGCCCGGATGAAGGCGGGGGCGCATGGGGCCGACCTGCTGAAGGGGTCGGCGGTCGCATCGGACGCCTTCTTCCCGTTCCGCGACGGCCTCGACGCCGTGGCCGCGGCGGGGGCGACAGCAGTGGTGCAGCCGGGCGGCTCGGTGCGCGACCAGGAAGTCATCGCGGCGGCCGACGAGCACGGGCTTGCGATGGTCTTCGCGGGCTTCCGCCACTTCCGCCACTGAGTCAGGCAGGACGATGACACCCGGATCGCGGCGGCCGCCAGGCCTGCCCCGGTCCGGGTGCCAGCCGCACGCCCCGAGGCGCGGCGGACACCCGGTTCTGGCCCGGGCTCGGGCTAGGCCCGGTCGGTGCCGAGTGCGCGCCGGAGTTCGTCGGGGGTCACCGCGGCCGGACCGAAGTGGCCGACCGCGATGGCGGCCGCTTCGTTGGCGAGGCAGGCGGCCTCGGCGAGCGTCGCCCCGGCGGCGAGCGCGATCGCGGTGGTGGCAATCACCGTGTCGCCAGCGCCCGTGACGTCGGCCACCTCCCGGGCCGACGCCGGCAGATACCCCTCGACGTCCTCTCCGCGTTCCTTCCCGAGCAGCCACATGCCCTGATCGCCGCGGGTGATGAGGACCGCCTCGCATCCCGCACGCTCGCGGAAGCTCCGCGCCGCATCGCGCGCCGACGCGTGATCGCGGATGCGGGTCAGCGTCGCGGCCTCGGCCTCGTGGCTGTTGGGTGTGATGAGCGTGGCGCCGGTGTACTGGCCGATGTGCGGGATCTTCGGGTCCACGAGCACCGGGATGCCCCGTGCGGCTGCCGCCTCGATCGCCGCACGCATGACCGTCGCCGTCACGGCACCCTTCAGGTAGTCGGAGACCACCACGATATCCGCGTCGCCGGCGAGTCCGCGGACGGCGGTGGCGAGCCGCTTCTCGACGTCGGCCGCCGGCTCGGCATCCACCTCGTAGTCAATCCGGGCCACCTGCTGGTTCCGTTCGGTGACCACGCGCACCTTGGTCGTGGTCGGGCGCGTGGGGTCACTGACGAAGGCCGGGGCGATGCCCGCGTCGCGGCAGGCTTCGGTCAGCTGGGTCGCCGCCTCGTCCTGGCCCGTCAGCGCCACGAGCGTGGCGTGCCCGCCCAGCGTGCAGATGTTGTGCGCCACGTTGCCGGCGCCGCCGATACGGTGCATCTCGTGATCGAACCGGACGACCGGCACCGGCGCCTCGGGCGAGATCCGCGTCACGGTGCCGACGATGAAGCGGTCGAGCATGACGTCGCCGATCACGAGGGCGCGTACGCCACTGAAGCGCGCGATGAGGTGCCCGGCGCGGGAGGGGGACAGGGGTGGGAGCAGCATCGGTGTCGCTCGATCGTATACGGGTCGGTCAGGGGGCGGACAGGAGTCGTTCGGCCGCCTCGGCTACCCGCTCGGGGGTAATCGCGGTGAGGCAGCGGAAGTCGCCCGGTTCGCACGTGCGCTGATGACAGGGCCGGCAGGGCAGCGCCCCCATGTCGACCGCCGCGGATGGAATCGCCGGGTCGCGCCAGGGCATCGAGCGCTCGGGCAGCGTCGGTCCAAGGAGAGCGACGATCGGGGTTCGCGTGGTCGCGGCGATGTGCAGCGGACCGCTGTCGCCCCCGATGTACAGCGCGGCGCGGGCCACGAGCGTCCGCAGCTCGGGTAGGTCGAGTTCCCGCATCGGCGGCACCGCGGCCGCCAGGGCGCCGAGCCTGGCGCGGGCCCCGCTGGCGATGACGCGTGCCGCCGCGGCCTCCGACGGTCCAGAGGTGATCACGATGCGGCGTTCGGGGTCGCGGCGCACCAGCCGCTCGATGAGCGCCTCGAACGCCTCGGGCGGCCAACGGCGGAAGGGGTTCCCTGCGCTGACGTGCAGCACGACCACCGGGCGGGTGCCGATGCCGGTCTCGTCCAGCAGCGTCTGCACGCGCACCACCGCATCGGGGTCATCGGCCATGATGACCGGATCACGTGCCGGATCGGGGGCGGCGATGCCCAGCGGCTCGAGCAGGTCCCACTGGTTCTCGACCGAGTGGCGGGCGGTGAGGCCGGCGGGGCGGGGGACGACATGCGTGTACATCCAGCTCCGGCCGGTAATCGCGTAGCCCACCCGCATCGGGGCTCGGCTGCCCCAGGTCAGCCAGGCGCTGCGCGGACCGCCGTGCAGGTCGAGGGCGATATCGACGCGGCTCGCGGCAAGACGGCGCGCGACCTGCGCGTCACCGGCAAGGCGGGCGAATCCGGACGTCATCGGGAGTTCGATCACGTCGTCGAGGTGCGGGTTGCGGCGAACGACCGGGGCGGCCGCGGGCTCGACCACGTAGGTGAGCCGGGCATCGGGAAAGCGGCGACGGAGCGCGCCGATGAGCGGGGTCGTGAAGACCACGTCACCGATCAGCCGCAGCCGCACCAGGAGGATGTGCAATCAGGCTTCGATGGTGGCCTCATCGACCAGCATCACCGGGATATCGTCCTTGATGGGATAGACCCGATGACAGGTCGCGCACTTCAGGCCCGTGCCGTCCTTCACGACCGTGACGGGCGTCTTGCAGTTCGGGCAGGCGAGGATCTCGAGCAGTTCAGCGTCGACGGGCATCAACCCTCCGGTAAACCTCTGGACTATAGCATCTTGCGCTAGAATCACACGCCATGCGACACCCGCGTGCTGCCGTTGCGCTGATCGTGTTCGCCACCCTGTGGGTGGCACCGCTACCGGCCGCCGCACAGGCGATCGATCCCTACTTCGAGTTCCTGATGGCCCGCCGCCTCGAGGCACAGGGCGATGCGGCCGGCGCCGTGGCGGCGCTCGAACGGGCCGCGTCGATGGAACCGAAGGCTGCGGCCATCCGCGCCGAGATCGCCGGGGTGCAGTTCCGCCGCAACCGCCGCGACGAGGCGGAACAGGCGGCCAACGCAGCGCTCGCCCTCGACCCGGCCAACGCCGACGCACACCGCGTGCTCGGGATGGTCGCGGCGGCTCGCAGCGATGTGCAGGGGCGCGGCATTCCCCCCGCCGATGTCGCGAAGAACGTCGAAGACGCGATCGCCCACCTCGAGAAGGCGACGGTCGGTCCCGCGGCCGCCTCCGACATCCAGCTCCACTTCCAGCTCGGGCGTCTCTACCTGCGGAAGGGCGACCCCGAGAAGGCGATCACCACGCTCGCGCGGGTGGTCGACATGAATCCGGGTTCGGTTCAGGCGCGCGTGATGCTGGCGCAGGCCCAGGTCAACGCCAGCCGGATGGATGCCGCCATCACCACGCTGCAGGAGATCGTCGACGACGAGCCGCGTATCGCCTCGACGCTCGCCCGGTATCTCGACCAGGCCGGACGTCCAAAGGAGGCGGCCGAGGCGTACGGCAAGGCGCTCGCCATTGCGCCGATGGACCGTGACCTGAAGTTCCGCCGTGCCTCCGCGCTCTACACGTCAGGGCAGCTGTCCGAGGCGCTGGCCGCCGCGACGCTTGCCCAGACGGAACATCCCGACGACCTCCG
>CANIAI010000091.1 GCA_947465275.1 Acidobacteriota bacterium
GCTGCATGCGACGGGCACGCTGGTCGCCGACGTTGTCGTGGTGGTTGCCGACGCCACGAACCTGCCGCGCAACCTGGTGCTCGCCGGCGAAGTGCTGGCGCAGCAGCGTCCCGTCGTCGTGGCGCTGAACCTGATGGATGTCGCGCGCAGCCGGGGCATCGAGGTTGACGCGGACGAGCTGGCGCGGCGACTGCAGTGCCCGGTCGTGCCGATCGTCGCACGACGGGGCGAGGGACTCGACCGGCTCTGGACCGCCATCGCCGAGGCCGCCGCTGGCGCGCGCCGTCCACCGGCGGATCTGCCGCCCGTGGGCGCCAGCCTCGAAGCGCTCACCGACTGGGCGGTCGACGTGGCATCGGCGTCGACCACCATGCCGTCCGCGGTCTCGGCCGCCGACACCTTCACCGAGCAGGTCGACCGCTACCTGACCCACCCGGTCTATGGCATGGTCGCGTTCATCGCGATCATGTGCGGCCTGTTCTGGGCGCTCTTCACGCTGGCGGCGGTCCCGATGGACCTGATCGAGACGCTGTTCGGCGAACTCGCGACCGGGCTCGCCACCGTGCTGCCGGACGGGGCGGTGCGGGAGCTCATGACGCAGGGCATCGTGGGCGGGCTGAGCGGCACGATCGTCTTCCTGCCGCAGATCTGCCTGCTCTTCTTCCTGATCAGCATCCTCGAGGACACGGGGTACCTCGCGCGGGCCGCGTTCGTGATGGACGGCATGCTCTCGCGCTTCGGGTTGCCCGGGCAGGCATTCGTGCCGCTGCTCACGTCGCATGCGTGCGCGCTGCCGGGCATCATGAGCGCGCGGCTGATCCCGAACCAGCGCGATCGGCTCGCGACGATTCTCGTCGCCCCGTTCATGAGCTGCTCGGCGCGGCTGCCGGTCTACGTGCTGCTCACGAGCCTGCTGTTCGCGACGCGTCCGCTGCTGGCGGGCGCCGCGTTCGCCGGCTGCTACCTGCTTGGCGCCTCGGCGGGGTTGTTGACCGCGAGCCTCTTCGGGCGCACGACGCTCAAGGGGCGCGCGCGGCCGATGATCCTGGAACTACCGTCGTACCGGACGCCGTCGATCACCAATGCGCTGCTCGCCGCCAAGGATCAGGGGCTGGCGTTCCTGCGCACGGCGGGGACGGTCATCATGGCGATCTGCATCGTCATGTGGTGGCTGAGCGCGTATCCGAAGATCGCGCCGATCCCGGAGGTCGTCTCGCTGCGCGCACAGGCTGCGGTACTGCCTGCCGGTGCCGAGGCCACGGCGCTCGAGACACGCGCGGATGTGCTGCAGGTGAAGGCGGAGCAGGCGGGGAGCTTTGCCGGGCGGTTCGGTCGCCTGGTGCAGCCGGCATTCGCGCCGCTCGGCTTCGACTGGCAGCTGACGGTCGGCGTCGTGAGCAGCTTCCTCGCCCGCGAGGTGTTCGTGTCGACGATGTCGGTGCTCGAGGGGGGCGCTGGTGACGCGGATGTCGACGCCGGCGTGGTCGCGCGCATCCGCGCCATGACCCGTGAAGACGGCAGCCCGCTCTTCACGCCGTCGACGGCCGCGGCCGCGCTGGTGTTCTTCGTCCTCGCGATGCAGTGCCTGCCCACGTTGACCGTGACACGGAAGGAGACCGGCGGCATTCGCTACGCCGCGCTCCAGCTTGGCTACATGTCGGGCCTCGCCTACGTCGTCGCCCTCGTCGTGCACCAGGGCCTGCTCGCCGTGGGGGTGCCGTGATGCCGGAACTCGTGCAGGACGTCATCGTGACCACCGTCGCGCTCGGGGCGATCTCGCTGATCGTCCGCCGCATGGTCGGCTTCGTGAAGCCAAAGGCGGAAGGGGAGAGTCCGTGCGGCGCCTGCGGCGCGACCAGCGCCGGCAGCTGCGCCACCCGAACCGAGGCGCCGGCCCCGGGCACGCCGATGCCGCTCCACCTCGTCCGGCCGGACCGGCCGCGCGTCTGAGCGATCGTCCCGTCTCGCCTCCCCGCGGCCCGGGCTCAGCCGGTGTTCCGCAGCCCCGCCGCGATCCCGTTGACCGTCACCGCGAACGCGGTGTGAAGATCGGGATCGTCGTCGCCCCGGCGCATCCGTCGTAACAGCTCCACCTGCAGCAGGTTGATCGGATCGACGTAGGGATTCCTGACGTCGATCGAGCGCCGCAGCACCGGCGTGTCGTTGAGCAGCCGGGCCTGTCCCGTGACACGGAGCAGCCCCTCGACCGTCGACTGCAGGGCGGCGCGCAGGTCGCGCCCGATCGGCTGCAGCGTGACTGGCACCAGCGCCTCGTCGTAGACCGCGGCGATGGCGGGGTCGGCCTTCGCGAGTGCCATCGCCATCAGGCTGAACAGCGAGCGCAGGTGCGGCCAGTGCACGTACATCTCACGCAGCAACGCCTCATCCCCGGTGTCGCGGGCCGCCGCCAGCGCGGCGTCGAGTCCAAGCCAGGAGCCGAGCAGCAGTCGCGTCTGGGTCCAGCCGAACTGCCACGGGATGGCCCGGATGGCGGTGACGCCGCCAGCCTGGCCCCGTCGCGCGGGCCGGCTGCCGATGCGCACCTGCCCCAGTTCGCCAACCGGTGTCGCGTGGCGCCAGTACTCGAGGAACGTCGGGTTGTCGGCCACCACGGCGCGGTAGCGCTGCGCCGCGGCGTCGGCCAGGCGATCGAGACAGGCGCGCCAGGCGTCGGGCGGCGCCGGCGGCGGCCGCAGCCAGGCGTCGAGCGTGCCGGTGGTGTAGACCTCGAGCGTCCGCACTGCGATATCGGGGAGGCCGAAGAGCGCCTGCACCATCTCGCCCTGCTCGGTGACGCGGAGCGTCCCGTCGATGGTGCCAGCGGGCTGCGACATGAGCGCGAGATAGGTGGGTCCGCCGCCCCGGCCGACGCTGCCGCCGCGCCCGTGAAACAGGGTGAGCGCGACCCCGTGTCGCGTCGCGACCGCGACCAGCCGTTCCTGCGCGTCGACCAGCGCGCGGCTCGCGGCGAAGCGGCCGACGTCCTTCGCGGAGTCGGAGTAGCCGACCATGACCTCCTGGCGAGTGCCGATGCGGCGCCGGTGCGCGGGTGAGTCGAGCAGGGTGTCGATCACCGCGGGCGCGCGGTGCAGATCGTCAGCCGTCTCGAAGAGCGGCACGACCCGGAGCGGTGTGGACACGCCGGCGTGGGCCTGCAGCCACTCCACCGCGAGCACGTCGGAGGCGGCGTGCGTCATGGTGACCACGTAGGCCCCCAGCGAGTCGGCCGGCAGGCGCGCGATCATCCTCACGGTGTCGAGGACGTCGTCGACCTCAGGGCTCACGGAAGGCAGCCCGGCCGTCCAGGAGTCGGCGGCGTCGATCGTCCGGGAGAGGAACTCGAGGCGCTGCGACTCGTCCCACTCGGCGTACGCCCCCAGGCCGCGCGCGCGGGTCACCGCGTCGAGCGCCGCGGCGTGGCGCCCCGATTCCTGCCGCACGTCGAGGCGCGCGAGCGTGAGGCCGAACACGTCGAGACGCCGGCGCAGGTCGGTGAGGCGGCCGTCCGCGATGTCGCCGTACCCGGTCTCGCGCAGCGAACGGATGCAGCAGTCGAGCGGCTCGGCGAGCCCGGCAGCGTCGCGGAACGCGCGCGGCGGAACGGGGACGTCAGCCTGCCGCCGCCGGGAGGCCGCGATCCAGCGCCGCGTGGCGCGCAGGCGGGCGCAGACGTCCCCGAGCAGGACGCGGTACGGTTCAGGCGCATGGTCGACGCGCGCCGCCAACTCAGCGGACGCCGTCGCCATCGACAACTCGTCGCGCAGGCGGCGCACCTCACGGTGATACAGCCGGGCCGCGAGGCCTCGGGCGAGGAGGACGGCCTGGCGTGTCACCTCCGGCGTGACAGACGGGTTGCCGTCACGGTCGCCGCCCATCCACGAGCCGAACACGATCGGGGTGGAGCCGACGGGGAGTCGCTGCCCCGTCGTGCGATTCAAGGCGTCGTCGAGCGCCGCGAGGTAGCGAGGCACCGCGTACCACAGGCTCTCCTCGACGACGATGAGACCGGCACGCACTTCGTCGAGCGGCGTGACCTGCGCATGCCGCACTTCGTCGGACGCCCAGATCGCCGCGACCTCGCGGGCGAGCGCCCGGTGACAGGCGTCGCGCTCCGGGTGCGTGAGGTCGTCGCGGTCGCGCCGGGCGAGGAGCCGGGCAATCCGTCCGTATTTCCGGAGGAGCGTTCGGCGCGACACCTCGGTGGGGTGGGCGGTGAGCACGAGCTCCACGCGGAGGGCACGCACCGCCTCGTGCAGGCGCGGTGGCGGGATGCCTGTCGCGATGAGCCGCGCGAACGCCTCGGCGCACGAGCCCGGCTGCGCGCCGGCCTGCGGCAACCGGAGATAGTCACGCCGGCGCCGTGTGCGGTGATGCTGCTCGGCGACGTTGGCCAGCTGGAGGAACTGCGTGAACGCACGCGCGACCGGCAGCGCGGTGCCGAGCGGGAGGGCGCCGAGCAGGGTCCGCGCGCGGCGCCAGGCGTCGTCGTCGCCGGCACGGGCGGCGCGCGTGAGCTGCCGCACCTGCTCGACGAGCGCGAAGACGCCGTCGCCCGCGTGCGCCCGGAGCGTCGCCCCGAGGAGGTCGCCGAGGAGGCGGACATCCTCACGCAGCGGCTGGTGCGGATCAGGCGCCGGCACATGCGTCACGCCCGACATCACTCACGGATCGGGCCAAGCGTGAAGAACGTCACGGCAGAACGCGGCGGCGGCGTGGCCCGAAGCGGCCATACGCGGCTCTCGGCCGTTGCACGGGAGTCCGATAGAAGGAACAGTGCAGCGTGCCAGTTCTCATCGCCACCTCATCCGCACGGCTCGACAATGCTTTACGGCGGCGCTGGTATGGCCTGTCGTCTTCGGGTCTGGTGCACCTGCAAGTATCGGAAAGTCACCCGTCGTAACCCCGGGTCGGACGCTGACAACTTCTCCCACGCACGCCGCTCTGCTCATCTCCCGCGCCGCCGGCGCGTCGGTGCTGGGACTCGCGTTGCTGGCGCTCGTCGGCTCGGTGACCGGTCATTACGGCTGGTCCGGGTTTACTGCAGACAGTGTCCTGAAGGTGAACACGGCCGTTCTGTCGGTGTGCATCGCGAGCCTCCTGCTGCTCGACAGCTGTGGGCGGTCCCTGCCTGCGGTCAGACACGCGGTCGCCCTGCTGGTGGTCGGTGTCGCGGCGGTGACACTGCTGCAGGATGTCACCGGCGTGTCCCTCGGCCTCGACCAGCTGCTGCTCGTCGACGGGTCGGGTACTCCGGGGGTTCCCGGCCGGCCGGCGCCCTCGACCTCGGTCGCGCTGATCGCCTTCGGGGTGGCGCTGCTGCTGTCGCCCCGGTCGATGGTCGCGCACGGGCTCGTGCTGGGCAGCTTCTCGTTGGGAGGGCTCGCGGTGCTGGGGTACCTGTACGACGCCCCTGGTTTGTACGGGATCTCCGGGTACACGGCGATGTCGCTCAACACGTCGCTCGTGCTGGCGGCGTCGGCCGTGGCCTTTCTCGCGGCACACCCGGACGCCGGACTTGCCGCACTGGTCACCGATACCGGTGTCGCGGGTCAGTGGGTGCGCGGCGCGTTGCCGGCCGTGCTCCTGGGGCCGGCGCTGCTCGGATGGGTACGGCTGCACGGGCAGCGCGCGGGGCTCTTCGGGACCGAGTACGGCCTGGCGCTCATGTGACCGCGGGGACGGCCCTGCTCGTGGGCTTCGCCTGGTCGCACGCCCGGATGTTACTGCGCGTCGAGGAACGCAGCCGCGACGAAGCGAAGGTCCGTACGCTGCTCGATTCGGCCCCCGACGCGGTCGTGCTGGTCGATGGCGAACCGCGATTCTCGGCTACTCACGCTTTCTCGAGGACGGCTGAACGCCAGCAGCTGGCGCGTCTCGGCGGTCCCGGCCTTCCAGCCACACGTCGTGCTGGTCGACCTGCAGATGCCGGGGCTCGGCGGCCTTGACGTGCTGACGCGGGTGAAGTCGATCGACCCTGAGTGTCAGGTCATCCTGATGACCGGCAACGCGACCGTCGAGACCGCCATGCAGGCCGTGAAGGACGGCGCGCTCGACTACCTGAGCAAGCCATTCGACTTCCAGCGGTTGCGGCGGCTGCTGACGACGGTGCGCGAGGGGCTGGAGCGGCGCGAGGCGCTGCTCCGCGCCGAGGCCGCGGTGGCGGAGCGGATGGAGTATCAGGGGCTCATCGGCCGCAGCCTCGTGATGCAGCAGTTGTTCGATCGCATCCAGCGGTACGCGCCGCACGTCCGGACCGTGCTCGTCACCGGCGAGACCGGCACGGGCAAGGAGCTGGTCGCGCGCGCGTTGCATCGTGCCGGCACCCGCCGCGACCGCCGGTTCCTCACCATCAACTGTTCGGCGGTCGTCGAGACGCTGTTCGAGAGCGAGCTGTTCGGCCACGTGCGCGGCGCGTTCACGGGCGCCACCCAGTCGAAGTCGGGGCTCTTCGAGCACGCCAGCGGCGGGACGCTCTTCCTGGACGAGGCGGGCGAGCTGCCGATCGGCCTGCAGGCCAAGCTTTTGCGCGCGGTGGAGTACGGCGAAGTGCAGCGGGTGGGTTCGCTTGAGACGCACCGGCCCGACGTCTGCGTGATCGCGGCGACCAATCGCGACCTGCGCACCGCGGCGGAGGCCGGTCGCTTCCGGTCAGACCTCTACTTCCGCCTCAGCGTGATCGAGTTGCACATCCCGCCGCTGCGCGACCGGCGCGAGGACATCCCGATCCTCACGGCGGCCTTCGTCCGCGAGTTCGCCGGCCGGCTGGACCGTCCCGCGCGCGGGCTGACCGCGGGCGCCGAGCGGGTCCTGCAGGAGGCCGCCTGGCCGGGGAACGTGCG
The DNA here is from genome assembly GCA_947465275.1 of Acidobacteriota bacterium. GTDB lineage: Bacteria > Acidobacteriota > Vicinamibacteria > Vicinamibacterales > UBA2999 > JBEBGV01. The sequence goes on from CANIAI010000091.1 coordinate 6,840, forward strand.
CGAGCTCCGCAACGTGATCGAGCGCGCCTGCATCCTGAGCGATGACCGCGTGCTGAGCGAGCGCGACGTGCTGCGGGCGATGACCTCCCCGGCGGCCGGGGGCGCCCCGGGCGACGCCGATCGGCCTGAGCCTCCCGCCGCGTCGGCCGCCGCGGTGGGTGCGTCCGAGCCGGATGATGGGGCCTCACCCCATTCCCTCAAGACGGCGCAGCGGGACCAGATCCGTCGCGTGCTGCGCGAGGCGCGCGGCAACAAGGCCGAGGCGGCCAGGCTGCTCGGCATCAGCCGCCGGTCCCTCTATCGCTGGATCGACCGCCTCGGACTCTGAGCCCGCACACGCCTCGGCAGCCGTCATCCGCGGGGGCCGGGGACCGGCTGAGGCCGAAAAACAGCCCGGAGCACGAGGGATTCAGCCTCCCTTCCAGCCAATTTCAGGGTTCGTTCAAGACTCTGACCCCACGTCGGCGCCATAGTGCGCGGGCCGTGACCAGATACCGCCTCGTCCTGTGCAGTCTGTCGCTGGTTCTGTGCGTGGGAGTGGGGCTCCGGGCGGGCGCGCCTCAGGGTTCCCCCGGCTCGGCCCCGGCTGGTGCCGCTCCACCCCGGTCGGCATCGCCGGCCACCCCCGGCCCGACCTCGACACCCCGTCCGGCCGTCAGCCGGGTGACGGCCGCGTCGGGGCAGCCGCCGAGTCCGGCCGCCGCCCCCGAGACGTTCAAGCCGGTCGTCGACCGGTATTGTGTCACCTGCCATAACGACCGTCAGAAAACCGGCGGTCTGTCGCTCCAGACCGTCAGCCTCACCGATGTGGGTGCCGCGAGCGAGACGTGGGAGAAGGTGGCCCGTAAGCTCAACGCCGGCATGATGCCGCCGGTCGGCCTGCCGCGTCCGGACGCGGCGACGAACCGCGCCTTCACCGACAGCCTCGAGGCGGCGCTCGACCGTGCCGCCCTGGCGCACCCCGACGCGGGCAGCGCCGTCCTGCACCGGCTGAACCGGACGGAGTACGCCAACGTCGTCCGCGACCTGCTCGATCTCGACATCGATGTGGCCGGCCTGCTCCCGCCCGACGACGCCGTCGCCGGCTTCGACAACATCGCGGCGGCGCTCGGCGTGTCGCCGGTGCTGCTCGAACGCTACCTGGCGGCGGCGATGAAGATCGCCCCGGCCGCGCTGGGCACCTATGGCGACGGGCCCGCCGAGACGATCTACCGGGCTCCGGCGGACCTCAACCAGCAGCAGCACGTCGACGGCCTGCCGTTCGGCACCCGCGGCGGCCTGCTGGTGAAGCACAACTTCCCGGTCGACGGCGAGTACGTGATTCGGACCACCCTCTGGCGCAACAACGCCGGGCGCGTCCGGGGACTCGAGTCGCCCCA
>CANIAI010000092.1 GCA_947465275.1 Acidobacteriota bacterium
CGCCGGCGACCTCCACGAGCTGCAACCCCGGACGTCCGTTGTACTCGGCGCGCAGCGCATTGAGCGCCGCCGCCACTTCTTCCTTCGGTTCGTCCGCGAGCAGCTTGTACAGCACCTTCGGCGTGAGCGGCTCGGGCGACGCGAAGACCAGCGCCTCGACGATCGCCTTCACCTCGGCCGAGGCGCGCGGCACGGCCGGCAGCGCGCCCTCCGCCGCGGGATCCAGCGGGTCGGCGTCGGCCTGGGGTTCGGCGTCGGCGGGCAGGTCGGCCTGTTCGTCCTGGGCGCTGTCCTGCTCCGGCGACGCGTCAGCTGCCTGATCCGTGATGGTGGCGTCGGCGGTCTCGGTCTCGATCTCGTCGGTCATGGGGCTAGTTCCCTTGCGGGTCGCCAATCGGGTGCGGCGCATCGACGGGACGCGGCCGCTTGTACACGCGGATCGCCCCGAAGCTGCCCGCCTGGAAGACCCGGATCACTTTCAGCCGGATCATCTCGAGGATGGCGAGGAAGGTGACGATCATGAATGGCCGCGAGCCGTCGCCGTCGGCGAAGAGTTCCTCGAAGCCGCACGCCTCGGTCTCGGACAACTGCTCGAGCAGCTGGTGCATCCGCTCGTGGATGGACATCTGCTCGGGCGGCAGCACCATCCGGGGACGCCGGTTCGCCCGCTCGAGCACGCCCCGGAAGGCGGCCATGAGGCTGAACAGGTCGACCTCGAGCTCGGGCTCGAACTCGTCCTGCATCGCGGCGGCGACGGCGGCGTCGGGCCGCGGCAGCTGCGCCGCCCGCAGCGTCTCACGCTCGTGCAGCAGTTCGGCCGCCGTCTTGTACTTCTGGTGCTCGAGCAGGCGCCGCACGAGCGTCTCCCGCGGATCCTCATCGGGCCCGCCGGCCTCGCTCGCCGTCTCGGGCCGCGGCAGCAGCAGACGCGACTTGATGTGGATCAGCGTCGACGCCATGACCAGGAACTCGCCGGCCACATCCAGGTTCAGCTCCTGCATCAGCTCGATGTACCGGAGGTACTGCTCGGTGATCAGCGCGATCGGGATGTTGTAGATGTCGAGCTCGTGCTTCCGGATCAGGTGGATCAGGAGGTCGAGCGGGCCCTCGAAGCCCTCGAGCTTGACGGTATAGGCGTCTGGCGACGACTCGAACTCACTCATCTCGGTCCACAGGCTCAGTAGCGCAGCCGCACCGCGTCGCGCACCCGTTCCATCGTCGCCTGGGCGATCGTGCGCGCCCGGCGCGAGCCTTCCACGGCGACCTCCCGGACGTACCCGGGGCGGCGCAGCACCTCGGCCCGGCGCTCGCGCATCGGGTCGAGCATCGCGTTCACGGCGCGGGCGAGCTTCGTCTTCACCTCGACGTCGCCCACCTTCCCCTCGCGATACCGTGCCTTGAGGTCGTCGACCTCGGCCAGGTCGGTGTTGAACGCGTCATGGTACATGAAGACCGGGTTCCCCTCGACGGTGCCCGGGATGTCGGCGCGCACCCGCTTCGGGTCGGTGTACATCTGCCGCACCTTCTTCACCACGGCGTCGGCGTCGTCCGTCAGGTCGATCGTGTTGCCGTAGCTCTTGCTCATCTTCCGGTTGTCGAGCCCGGGCAGGCGCGGCACCGGCGTGAGCAGCGGCTGCGGCTCGACGAACACCTCGCCATAGAACTGATGGAAGCGGCGAATCGCCTCGCGCGACAGTTCGAGGTGCGGCACCTGGTCCTCGCCCACCGGCACGAACCGGCCGTCGTAGATGGCGACGTCGGCCGTCTGCAGCAGGGGGTAGCTGAGGAACCCGAGCGTCGAGAGGTCCTTCTCCGAGAGCTGGTCCTGCTGCTCCTTGTAGGTCGGCACCCGTTCGAGCCACGGAATGGGGATGACCATCGAGAGCAGGAGGAACAGCTCGGCGTGCTCGGGCACGAGCGACTGGATGAAGATCGTGCTCCGCTCCGGGTCGACGCCGGCGGCGAGCCAGTCGGCGACGTTGTCGAGCGCCGAGCCGGCGATGGGCGCCGTGTTCGCGTACTCGCTGGTCAGGGCGTGCCAGTCGGCCACGAAGTAGAAGCAGTCGTACGTGTCCTGGAGCGTCGCCCAGTTGCGCAGGGCTCCCACCAGGTGGCCAAGGTGGAGCTTCCCCGTGGGACGCATCCCGGACACAACGCGAGGTCGATTCTGGTTCACCGCTTCTCTCGTGATTCGCAATGAGGGGGTCAGGCCTGACCCCGGCCGCTTACAGCAGCCAGGCCAGCAGCTGCTCCTGCACCGGGTCGATGACCCGCCACAGGATGCCGCTGAACATCAGGCCGTACAGGATGACGAACCCGTACGGCCGCAGCCTGTCGAACATCCGGGCCGCCCCGCCGGGCAGCACGCCGCTGAGGACGTTCCCGCCATCGAGCGGCGGCACCGGCACCATGTTGAAGACCGCCAGCAGCACGTTCAGCTGCACGACGCCCCGCAGGACCGCACCGGCCAGCCCGTACGCCGGCACCAGGTGGATCGCGATGGCCGCGAGTGCCGCCAGCACCAGGTTGCTGCCGGGCCCGGCGGCCGCGATCAGCATGTACTTCCGCGACGGGTTGTCCCCGAGGTGCCGCATGTCGACCGGCACCGGCTTCGCCCAGCCGAAGACCGGCAGGCCCGTCGAGAGCGCGATCAGCGGGAACAGGATCGTCCCGATCGGGTCGATGTGGACGGCGGGGTTCAGCGACACGCGGCCGAGGAGACGGGCGGTCGGATCCCCGAGCCGATCCGCCGACCAGGCATGCGCCGCCTCGTGCACGCTGAGCGACACCAGCAGCATCACGAAGACGACCAGGACCTGGGTGAAATCGATGCCCGGCAAGGGGTTTCAGACTAGCACAGGTGCCCGGCGCCACCCGGCGGGCGGCGGGTTACAGTAGGGCGTGCACGACTGGACAGACTCGGCCCAGAGCCCCGCGGACGCGCTCCGGTGCGTCACCAGCGGCATGCGCATCTTCGTCCACGGCGCCGCGGCCACGCCCACCCCGCTCCTCGAGGCGCTGGCCGCCCGTCGCGACCTGACCGACGTGACGCTCTACCACCTGCACACGGCCGGACCGGCACCGTTCGTCGCCCCGGAGGCCCGGGGGCGGCTCTTCTCGGTCTCCACCTTCGCCGGCCCCCCGGTCCGGGACGCCATCGCCCGCGGTGACGCCGACTTCATCCCGATCTTCCTGTCCGACATCCCGTCGCTCTTCACCAGCCGGCAGGTGCCGCTCGACGTGGCGATCCTGCAACTCTCGCCGCCCGACCGCCACGGCTACTGCACCCTCGGCACGTCGGTCGACGCCGCCATGGCCGCCGCACAGTCGGCCCGGTTCATCGTGGCCGAGATCAACGACCGGATGCCGCGCACGCACGGGAACACGCTCATTCCGTTCTCGCGCCTCCACGCCTTCATCCACTCGGCGCGCCCGATTCATGCGCACCAGCCGGCCCGCGCCGGCGCCGACGACCAGGCGATCGCCGGACATGTCGCCGCCCTGGTCGAGGACGGCGCGACGCTGCAGATGGGGATCGGCGCGATTCCGGACGCGGTGCTCGCGCGCCTGCACGACAAGCAGGACCTCGGCATCCACACCGAGATGTTCTCGGACGGACTCGTCGACCTGGTGCGCAGCGGCGCCATCACCAACCGGCTGAAGCACGTGCACCGCGGCCGCATCGTGACCAGTTTCGTGTTCGGCACCGACCGGACGTACGACTTCGTGCACGACAACCCGCTGGTCGAGTTCCACCCGTGCGACCGGACGAACGACACGGCGATCATCCGGCTCAATGACAAGGTGACGGCGATCAACTCGGCGATCGAGATCGACCTGTCGGGTCAGGTCGTCGCCGACTCGATGGGCTTCCGGATCTACAGCGGCATCGGCGGGCAGATGGACTTCGTGCGCGGCGCGACGCTCTCCGAGGGTGGCAAGGCCATCATCGCGCTGCCGGCCACGGCTGGCGGCGGCCGTGTCAGCCGCATCGTCAGCGCGCTCAAGCCGGGGGCAGGCGTGGTGACCACCCGGGGCCACGTCCACTGGGTGGCCACCGAATACGGCGCGGTGAACCTGTTCGGCCTCACGCTGCGCCAGCGCGCCGAGGCGCTGATCGGGCTGGCGCACCCGGACGTCCGCGGCGACCTGCGGCGCGAGTACGCCGAGGCGCGCCACGTCGACCTTCACTCCGCCGGCCGGGCCTGAAGGCTCTCGAGGTACCGGACGATCGCGGTGATCCGCGCCTTCACCATCTCGGCGCTGGGGCCCCCCTTCGCCGAGCGGAACGCATCTCCCCACACCGGCATCTCGCGGGTGCCGTGCGACGCCACGCCACGTCCGTCGATCACCTGTTCGAGCCGCGCCGACGGGAACACGCCGCCGTTCCGGGCGGTGTACCCGGTGAGATCGGGCACGACGTGCTTCAGCTGCGGGGCCATCGGCCCGTCGCCATGCGCCGTCAGGCCGTGGCACGACGCGCACGAGGCGCGGTAGAGCGCACGCCCGTCGTCTCCCGGCAGCGGGTCGACCGGAGCGGTGGGCTGTGGTGATGCACCGGGCTGCCGCTGCGCGGCCGTGAGCGGCGTGACGGGTGTGATGCCGGCAAGGGCGGCGGCGAGGACGAGCACCAGTGATGCGGCTGCGGTGCGCATAGAGCCTCCCGCCCGACCTTGGCTGCAAGAACGCGACCTCGGCCGGCGGCTCCAGGGCCGCACGGGCGCCCGCGCGGGACGCGCGCCAGGGCGCCAGCCGCGGGGAAACCCGCGCACCACGCGAAAACGGGCGAACCCGCGAGATGCGGATCCGCCCGTCAGGTCGAGCCCGGTGGTGCGGGCGAGATCGTGCCGGCGCGCCGGCTAGAAGCGATACAGCAGCCGCACGAAGCCGGTGTTCCCGGTGTACGGACGGTTGCCGTAGCCGGTCAGCAGCCCGCCGAGCCACTCGAGCCGCGGGATGCCGGTGGCCGGATTGAGCCCCACCGGGCCGTTGGTGTCGATGGTGTTGAAGTCGACGATCTCGAACTTCTCGAAGTAGTAGCCGACGCCGACGCCGACCTTCCGCGTGAAGTAATGCTGCAGGTCCGCGCTGGCCCGGTGCCAGCTGTTGGTCACGTTCGGCAGCGGGATGAACTGCCCGAGCGCGGCGAGCGCCGCGATGCGGGGCCCCCCGTGGACGAACGCGTTGTCGGAGTCCTGGAAGTCGTAGGCCAGCCGGACATCCGACCGCCACACCAGCTGCAGCAGGTCGAGATACACGTTGGCGCTGTGCATCGTGTCGTCGTTGTCGAGCGTCCAGTCGCGGTTCGGGTCGGTCCACGTCGGGTCGGGCGGCGGGTTGGCGTTGCGCGACCGCTGCAGCGAACTCATGACGTCATGGCCGAAGCTGACGCCGGCCGAGACGTGTTCACCGGGATTGAAGTTCAGCCCGGCGTTCCAGCTGCGCACGCTGGAATTCTGCAGCCCGAACAGTTCGCCTGGGCGCTGCACCGGGAACGTGGTGTCGGCCAGGTACCGGTCACGCCCGCCGGCGAACTGCACGAAGACGTCGAGGTTCTCGACCGGCATCACCGTCAGCACGAGCGAGCCGCGCAGCCGGTCCCGGTCGGCCTCGTCGAAGTAGCGCAGCGTCGGCTGGGTGCCGCCCGGGCCGGTCACGGTCGCCGGGTTGAGTCCGGCCGACGGCTCGCCGGGGGTGTTGCCGACGTCGTGCAGGCCCGCTTCCGCCTCGACGAAGCCGGTGCCGCGACGCCGCCCGTTGTCGAGCGAGGCGCGCAGCGAGACGAACTGGCTGGTGTAGGTGTCCCACGACAGCCGGAGGATGTGCTCGTTCACGTCGGCGAAGCCGCGGCCGTGCCGCTCGATGGCCTCGTGCCCGTAGCCGAGACGCACCGTCCCGAGGTTGAGCGGCGAGTACGACAGCGTGGCGTCGAAGAGGTGCCGCGAGGTGTCGAACTGCGGCGAGACGCCCTCCTCGTTCTCCTCGGGCACCGCGTCGAAGCGGACGTACTCGGTGGCGTCGAACGCCGGCGTCCGGACGTCGCGCTTGTTGTAGCGGTAGCGGACGTTCACGTTCACCCGCGACCAGGGCCGCGAGGCGAACGAGAGCATCGTGTTCACGCCGGTCGCCTTCGCCTCGGCCGTGCCACGCGGCAGGTGGGCGAGGTGCGGGAAGGCGGCGAACACCAGCGGCTGGTTGATCACCGCGTTCGTGGTCCACGGAATCAGCGTGTCGTTCTGGTTCTGGGTCGTGAGCTGCGCGACGCCGTTCACGCTGGTCCGCTTCCAGAACCGGTAGAGGCCGCTGGCGCTGACCACGTGCATGCTGTTGTCGGGCGCCACCGACTGACGGCCGACCGCCGGGCCATTGCCGTTGCTGTAGCCGTTCGGATCGTACGGCCCCAGCGGCGGGACCAGGCCGTTGGTGTAGTCCGAGATGAACAGCGGGTTGTCGAACGTCAGGCTCTGGTAGCGGTTCCGGAAGAACGACCCGTCATAGGCGACACGCATCGACGCGTTCGGCCGTCCCCAGTTGGTGCCGAGCGTGACGGTGTTCGTGCGCTCGTCGAGCGGCTTGGGCACCTCGATGGCGTTGTTGAACGCGAACGAGGCGCCCCACGGCTGCGCGCCGGTGCGTCCGTTCGTCGCGAACGCCGCGTCGATGTCGAACAACGACGTCGGGCTGTAGGTCGTCGTGAAGCCGGCGGTGTTCCGCGTGAAGCGCAGGTCGAACGGGTTCGCCGTCAGGTTGTAGATCGACGGGGTCGCCTTCGCCAGCGCCACCTGCGCGGGCGTGCTGCAGGCGGCCGGCGGCGCACCGGGCGCGCACGGCACGCCGACCGCGGTGCCGTCATTGGTCGCGAAGGTCGGCCCCTGCACGGCGCGCTGCGCGTTGTCGTCGAGCGTGAGCACGCTGCCGTTGGTGGTGTACGGCGTGCGTGTCATGTAGCTGAAGTTCAGCGGCTGGCCCGCGAACCCGAAGCCGAACGCGAACTTCGGCCGCGCGTAGTCGACGGTGTACCGCTGGTCGCGGAACCCGATCTTCCGCGCCGTCGCGTCGAACGTGAAGCGGTCGGTCGCCCGGCTCACGCCGAGACTCGAGAACGGACCGGTCCGCATGTCACGGAAGCGTTCGTAGCGGGCCTCGTCACCATCCGTGCCGGTGACCTGCGCGCCGAAATCGACGGTGCCGGTCCAGCCCGAGGCGGACGCCGCCACGGGACCGGCGACAGCCTGGGCCGGCTGGGTCGCGGGCCCCTGCGGGGCCTGCGCGCCGGCCGTGACCGGGAGCAGCAGGAGTGCTGCCGCGAGCGTCAGAAGTGTCGTGCGCATCTCACTCCTCCTTCCTAGCGCAGCAGCGCCTTGCCCGACGGGGCGTTCGAACCATGGATCATCGTGTGGCAGTTGAGGCACCCGCGAGCGTAGATCTTATTGCCGTTGGTCGAGTTCTGCAGCAGGTTGCCCTCATAGACGGTTGGAGGATGCCGCGACGTCACGTGACACCGCTGGCAGAGGAACGGCACCTTGCTCACGAGCATCCGGTCGTTGTTCGACCCGTGCGGCTCGTGGCACGTCGTGCAGCTCTCGGTCACCGGCGCATGCTCCCAGAGGTACGGGCCGCGCTTCTCGGCGTGGCAGCTCGTGCAGCTCTCGTCGACGGTCGTCCCGGCCTTCAGCAGGCGCACATTGGTGCTGCCGTGCGGGTTGTGGCACGACGAGCACTTCATCTGCCCTTCGCGCACCGGCATGTGGCTGAACCGGTGCTGCCGGTTGACCACCGGCTTGTGACAGGTGGCGCACAGCTCGGTCTCGGTCTTCGCGACCAGCTGCGGCTCGGCCTTCGGGCTGTGCACGCTGTGGCAGGTGGCGCAGCCGACGTTGCGCTGGTCGTGCTGGCTGCCGTCCCACAGCTGGTGGGTGCCGCGGTTGTGGCACGAGGCGCAGATGGCGCTCGCCTCCTGCGGCTTCATCGTCTTCGGGTTCTTGATCAACGCCGCGTCACCGCTCTCGGCGTGCGCCTTGCCCGGGCCGTGGCAGCTCTCGCAGCCGTGCGTCGCCGCCGGGGTGCGCACGTTGAACGCCAGGGCGTGTTTCGTCCCCTTGTAGGCGCGGTCCTCGTGGCACGACAGGCAGGTCTCTTCGCCGGCGTAGTCACCGGGCGCGCCCTGCGCGGGGGCCGCGGCACGGGCCCGGCCACCGCCGGCCTGCGCGGCCCG
>CANIAI010000093.1 GCA_947465275.1 Acidobacteriota bacterium
CCGAGCGCGGTCCCAGCGGCAGCGTGCGCAGGTTCTCGAGGCGGATGTCGGTGCCGCTGCGAACCCAGGCGCGGAAGGGGCGTCCGGCGCTGCCGCCGCGCCCGACGGCGGGTGCCTGCTGCGCCTCGGCGCGTCCCGCGCCCGCAAGAGTGGCGGCGCCGCCGAGCGCGGCCGCGGCGCTGTGCTTCAGCAGATCGCGGCGTCCGATCTCGGTGGGCTTCGTCTGGTCCTTGGACGTCATGTCACTGTTCTCCCGGCGGTTCAGCCGCGCGGCTGTGTCGTGCGATACCCGGTCGGCGGCACGGGCCGTGGACCGCGGGTCGGCGGAACGATCTCGCAGGGCGTCGGCCGTCGGGCGACAGGGAGACTGCGGTGCACCCGCGAAATGTGGCAGGTAGGCCTAGCGGAGCCCTTCGGTCAATTCGACGTAGGTGCCCCAGGGATCGGTGAAGAACGCCACGCCGAGTCCGTTGGGCCGCTTCTGGTACGGCACGTCGAACTTCACGCCGCTCGCCTCGAGCTTCCGGCAGAACGCCTCGAGATTGGTGATCTCGAAGCCAACGTGGTCGAGCGTGCGCCCCTTGGTCGGGCCGACCGGATCGGTGGCGTCGGAGAAGTTCAGGTTCACACCCGGCAGGTCGCCGGCGAGGTAGCGGAGACGGACGCCGGGAATCGCGCCGAAGCGCTGCTGATACCAGGCGCGTGCCTTCACGTCCTCACCCTTCGGCAGGTAAAAGTGGAGGTGGTGACTCTGGATGGTGCCGACCATCGGCCGGTTGTGCCGCTCGGCGGTCTCGTCCTTCTGGCCCTCGTCGAGCTTGAACGCCACCTGGTTCGCGTTCTCCTCGAACACCTCGATGTGGTCACCCGACGGCAGGTCGATGTTGCCGCTGCCGGGACGCTCGGGCGCCGTGCGGATAGCGAAGCCGGCCGCCTCCAGCGCCTTGAACGACTTCACGCGGAAGGCCATGTGGCCGACCACTGACCCATCACCCGGCTGTCGCTTCTCCGTCGTCGGCGTGAGGACGATCAGTACGCCCGGCAGCTTCAGCACGGTGCTGGCCGTGGCGCCGGTCCCCAACTGGCCGCCAGGGGTTGCCCCCAGCGTCGCCCAGAACTTGCGGTTGGCTTCCACGTCGGTGACGTAGAAGTGCAGGTGCCCCATCGCCACGCCGGCGGCGTTGGGGGCGACAATCTGCGCCTCGGCAAACGAGGCCACGAGGACGAACGCGAAGGTCGCGAGCAGGCGAAGCGTCGATTTCATGGCGCGAATTCTACATCTACCAGTCGCTCTCCGGCGTGGACGTGATCCTGTGGATGGTCAGGTCCGCGCCGACGTATTCCTCCTCGGGCGTCAGGCGCAGCGGCACCAGCGCGCGGATGGCACCATAGACGACGCCCCCGCCGGCCAGCGCGATCCCGATCGCGAGCGCGGTGCCCCCGAGCTGTGACGCCAGCGTCACCCCCCCGAGCCCCCCAAGCATCCGCGACCCGAAGATGCCGCACGCCACGCCGCCCCAGGCGCCGCACAGCCCGTGGAGCGGCCAGACGCCGAGCACGTCGTCCACCTTCCAGTGGTTCTGCGTCAACGTGAACATCGTCACGAAGAGGCCGCCAGCCGCGGCGCCGGTGACCAGTGCCCCGAGCGGGTGCATCAGGTCAGAGCCGGCGCACACCGCGACGAGACCGGCCAGGGGACCGTTGTGCACGAAGCCCGGGTCGTTGCGCCCCACCAGCAGCGCCACGATCGTGCCCCCCGCCATCGCCATGAGGGAGTTCACCGCGACGAGTCCGCTGATCTTCGTGATGTCCTGAGCCGACATCACGTTGAAGCCGAACCAGCCGACGGAGAGCATCCAGGCCCCCAGCGCCAGGAACGGAATGTTCGAGGGCGGGTGTGCGTTGATCTCTCCCTGCGACGTGTAGCGTCCGCTGCGCGGACCGACCAGCAGCACGGCAGCCAGGGCGACCCAGCCGCCCACGGCGTGCACGACCACCGAGCCGGCAAAGTCGTGGAATGGGGCACCGGTCGCCTGCTGGAGCCACGCCTGGATGCCGAACCGGCCATTCCAGGCGATCCCCTCGAAGATCGGATAGATGAGCCCGACGAGCAGGAACGACGCGCAGACCTGCGGCCAGAAGCGCATGCGTTCGGCGATGCCGCCCGACACGATGGCCGGCACGGCTGCCGCAAAGGTCAGCAGGAAGAAGAACCTCACCAGCCCGAGTCCGTCGTTGACCGCGAGCGCAGACGCGTTGCCGAAGAAGTTGAGACCGTAGGCAAGGCCATACCCGATGAAGAAGTACGCGACGGTCGACACACAGAAGTCGACCAGGATCTTCACCAGCGCGTTCACCTGGTTCTTGGCGCGCACCGTTCCCAGTTCGAGGAACGCGAACCCGCCGTGCATCGCGAACACCATGATTGCGCCGAGCAACACGAACAGGACGTCCGCGCCGGTCTTCAACTCTGCCACGTAGGATCCTCATCCCGCGCAGGCCTGAACCAGCGCGACTGATTTGTCGACAAGACTGGTGATCCTACTTCATGGTAGCTCTACAGTGACACGTGAACGTGGAGGGGGGCCGGCGGACGTTAGCCAATTGTAGCGACCCTGATCCGGTGGCTCGCGCTAGACTCCGCCCATGCGTATCGTCCTGACCATGCTCTCTCTTCTGGCCCTGGTGTCCTGCGGCGACTCGTCGCCGAGCCCCGCCGCGCCGTCGCCCACCACCACGACGCCGACGGCATCGCCAACCCTGACCGCCGCCTGGCCTGCCTCAGCACAGGGCGGTTCGTTCACCACCCCGTGTGCCGTCTCGATGAGCCTGACGCAGTCAGGCACCGCGGTCAGTGGCACGGTCACCTCGACGCAGCCCGGGTGCGCCTCGCTGTGGTTGTCCGTGGAGCAATCCACCGGCGCCACGTTCCCGACGCCGGTGACCGGCACGGTGGATGGCGGAACGGTGTCGCTCAGGGTGGTGCCACGACGGACCAACAATGGCGTGCCGAACCAGGTGGCCCGCACCTTCATCCTGTCCGGCACCTTCACGGCTACGAGCCTGACGCTCTCGGGTCAGCTGCTGAACGTGTTCCGGTCGTGGACCGACGCCAACGGAAACTCGGTGCCAGACTGCGATCTCAGCAGCGGCGTGCCCAACGGCGAGTGCGGAGCCGCCGCCAACGTCGCGTTGGCGACCGAGGCCTTCACCGTGACGGCGAGCCGCCCGTGACCGGCGCCTAGATCGGCTTACACGGCTTCGGCGCCCACTTGGACACATCCGGCTCGCGGCGGAAGTGCGTGCTCGTCACGAAGCGCCCGAAGAGGTATTCGGGATCGACGACCTGGGTGGTCACGCTGAACCCCTCCTGCCCCTCCGGGGCCGGAAATCGGTCGAAGTACTCGGTCATCGTGGCCTTCGGGCTGTACGGCACGCCGTTGCGACGGAGCCAGCCGCCTGACAGGTTCGTGGTGATGACCTTCAGCGAGCCGCCGGGGAGCGCCGGCCCCGCCCCGGGGATGTTGATGCCGAACGGGTTACCGGGAGGCATCGTCCGCAGCCACTCGGCGCGCGAGTCGCCCTGCAGTGACGGCGGCGCCGGACGGCGCGTGCCGCCGAAGCGCAGGAGCCTGGTCTGCTGCCCGTTGTCGCTCTCGATCTTCAGCGTCGCGTCATCGACCCACGAGATCTTCAGCCGGGTCGGCATCCGCATCAGCCCCGCGGCGCCGAACGCCTTGCACGAGCCGTCGGTCTTCGGGTCCCACGCCATCGCGAGTTCGCGGCCGGCCGGCGTGAGCGGCACGCCCGGGAAGTCGCCGCGCGGCGGGGTGATCATGCGCCACCGCCAGTCCTCATTGACGATCGACACCCAGGTGCCGGTCAGGTCGAGGGGCGCCGAAGCACGCGGCGTGGGCGGCGGTGCGGGCGGGCCACCGGCACCAGGCGCCTGCGCGGCCAGGTGAGCGGCCGACGCCATCACGGCGGCGAACATGAACGCGAAGGCGAGACGCGTCGTCATCACGGTCCGCATCATTTGCCTCCCAGCGTGCGGTAGACCGCCTCGACGAACTGGTCGGTCGTCCAGAAGCCGGTCGTCGCGCCGTAGCGTCCGTCGTAGTCGGATGTGGGACCGGCAGCCTTGATCTGCGCCAGCGTCATCCCCTTCTTCATCATCTGCTGCACACGATCCCTGATGATCGTCACCATGTCGCGATACTCGACCACGTCGGCCTCATCGGCGATGCGGCCGTGTCCGGGGATCACCATGGTGCCCCCCTCCTGCTTGTCCTTCGGCACGGTGAGGTCGAGGATGCGGTTCAGCCCGGCGATGATGCCGTTGATGGTGCCGCCGCGCGCCGTGTCGATCACCGGGTAGCCGGTGTTGGTGTAGATGTCGCCGGTCGCGACGACGTCAGACCCCCGGAAGTGGACCAGCACGTCGCCGTCGGTGTGCGCCGCGGGCTGGTGAATCAGCCGCACCGCCTCGCCGTTGACGTACACCTCCGTCGACTCGCCGAAGAACGTGTCTGTGGGCAGCGCGCCGGACGGGGCGGCTGGCGTGGTGCCGTCGACGCGGCTCATCCTCGTCTGCACGTTCTCGTGGGCGATGATCTCGGCGCCGCTGTCCGCGATGTCCTGCGCGACATTGCCCGCGATGATGGCGCGCCCCGCGCGCCGGAAGCGCTCGTTCCCGCCGACGTGATCCGGATGCACGTGGGTGTTGAGCACGTAGCGGATCGGCTTGCCGCCGGAGATGCGCGCGATCTCGGCCAGGAGCTTGTCGGCCATCTGCGCGAACTGCGTGTCGACGACGAGCACGCCGTCATCGCCCGCCTGCACGGTGACGTTGCCGCCGGCGCCCGCCAGCATCCAGACGTTCCCCTGAATCTTGAACGCGCGCACGGTGACCTGATCGAAGTTCGGGAGCGGCGGCGCCTGCTGTGCCTGCGCCGTCACGAGCACGCCGGACACAAGCGCCGTCGTGAGCGTCGCGCCGAGCACCGCGAGTCGCGGCCAGTTGATGCGAGGAGTCAGGTTCGCCATCACTGCCGCCCCCTTCCCCGCGCGCCACCGGCGGCCGGACCCGTGCCAGCAGCGCCGGGCCCTGCCCCACGTCCGCGCCCGGCGGGTGGAGCCGGGGGCGGGCCGAATCCCTCGTTCGGGTCGCCGATCGGCTCGAGCATCGGGAGCGACGGCAGCTTCCCCATGAATTCCGGCAGCGCCGTGCTCGCGCCGCCGGCCGCCGCTTCCTCCGGGATCTTGTGACGGTCGGCGAACTCCTTCGTCGGAAGCGCGTCGTCGATCCCGTGGTGCGGCACCTCACCGGCCTCGCGCGGCACTTCGACCGCCGGACGGCAGGGATACGGCTCCATCGTCCCATTGAGCGCCGTCGAGAAGCCGTTCGTCTTGACGAGCGGCTCCGACAGGTAGGCCGGGTCTTCGATGATCGTCACCTGCGTGAGCAGGTCGTCGTGCCGGAAGAAGCGCTCGGTCATCGTCGCGGCATCGCTGAGCGGCACGCCGTTGCGTCGCACCCAGCCGGCCTTGAGGTGCGTGGTGCGGACGACCAGCACGTCGCCTTCGAAGTGACCCGTCGAGAAACCCTGCCAGGTGTGCGGCTCGAGCTCGGACGGGTGCGGACGGCCGTCCATCCAGATATCGCGCTCCTGCGCCTGCCACTGGATGTGCGTCTTGATGCGAATAAGCTGCTGCGTCTGCGGGTCGCGCTCGTCCCAGATGCGCAGGACGCCGACGCCGCGGAAGCCGTACGTCGACGGGTGCGGCTTGCACTGGTGCTCGGGGAGCGTGAGGAGCGACGCGTCCCAGGTGTTCGCCCGCTTGCGGGCCGCGGCCGTGATCGGCAGACCCGCGTAGTCCCCGACGTTCGGGCCGGGGATGCGCTCGATGAAGTCCTCGTCGAAGATCGGGTTCCAGTAACCCACCAGGGTGACTTGCGCCACGGCGGTTGAGGCGGCTCCGGGCGCGAGCAGGAAGACGCCCGCGGCCAGAAGCAGGCCGGCGAGGCGGAGTCGGGATGGCTGCACCATGCGCCCCGTTCTACAGCGTGGACCGGGGCGCTGTCAAAGGACAGCCGGCCCGGCGCACTCGCGGTGCAGCATCGCCCAGTTGACGACCTGGCTGTCGACCGACCCGCTCAGACACAACAGCGCAGCGCGCTTCCTGCTCTCGCAGATGGTCGAGGCCCACGAGACCGTCGAGCGCGGTCTCGTGGCCGGCAACACCATCGTCAACGTGATCGCGGGGTAGCGCAGGCTTGGCCGGACGCCAGATGCGTCCCCGGGCTCAGCGGGTCGTCAGCGCCGAGCTCACCTCGAGCTTCGGCCCCTCGCGGAAGAGCATCAGCAGCCGTCCGTCGGGCATGACGTCCCACGACCGGCGCAGCAGCGGCTGGATGAATCCGCTGATCGGGTGCGCCTCGGGGGTGCTGAACGTCGGCGTCGCGCCGGGCGTCATGGTGAGCGTGGCGATGCCGCCGCCCTGCTCGAAGACGAGCCGTCCGTCTGGCAACCAGAGTGGCGAGCGTCCGCCGGTCTTCGTCGCCTGGAACTTCGCGCCGGTCTTCGGGTACGGCTGCACCCAGATCTGCCAGTCGCCCGACTCGTTCGACATGTAGGCAAACCAGCGGCGGTCTGCCGAGAACGCGCCGCTCAGCTGCGCCGTCTCGTCGATGTTCACCAGCGGCTCGACTTCCTTCTTGTCAGGGTTGTAGGCCCAGAGGTCGTAGTTGTTCGCGCCGCCGCGGTGCGTGATGAAGGTGAAGCCCTGATCGCCGACGCGCCAGTTCTCCGGCGCACGGGCCGGCTTCGCAATGACCCGCGCCTCGCCCGACCCATCGGCGCGCTGCATGAACAGCACCTCGTCCCCGTTTTCACGCGCGGTGCCGAGCGAGCCGAACGCGAGCCACTGCCCGTCCGGGCTGAACACGGGGAACGTGGCGTTGGAGATGACCTTGCGCGCGTGCGCCACGTCGGTGACGTCGGCGACGTAGATGTCGCGGCTGCGTGTCCCGCCGGTCGCGGCGGCAAAGGCGACCCGCTTGCCGTCGAGCGTGACGCGCGGCGCCTGCGCGTCGTCGGGCACGTCGCCGAGCACGGTCCGCTTGCCCTGCAGGTCGACCAGCGCCATGCGCACCGGCGCGTTGCCAGCCGGCGCGGAGATCAGCACACCGTTGGCGGCGACCGTGTACTGCGCGGCGCCGGTGGTCGGGGTGACGACGATCGAGGACGCCAGCGCCTTCGGCTGTCCCGCCAGCTTCAGCGCGGCCGTGTCGAGACGGTCGGCGACCAGCTGCGTCCCCTGCACGTAGACGAGGCGATCGCCGGACACGAACGTCGCGCTGGTGCCGGCGCCGAGCGTCGACCGCTGGCCGGTACGCAGCGACTGCACCACGAGCGACCAGGTGCGGGGCGTTCCCTGCCCGAGCGTGAACAGCAGGTGGTCACCGTCGGGCAGCAGCTGCGGCATGATCGCCGTCTCGCCAGCCGCCACCTGCACGACCGGTTCGGTCGCGCCTCCGCCCGCGGGCATCCGGACGATGCCCTTGTCGCCCTGGCCGATCAGCAGTCGACCATCGCGCGCCCAGCTCATCCCGATGGGCTGCTCGATCTTGCCGAGCCGGACCGGCTTTCCGCCGCCGACCGGCACCCGTTCGAGCACCGAGTCGTCCTGCGCCCAGTAGACGATCGCCTGGCCGTCCGGCGTGAAGATCGGATTCGCCTTCCCGCGCGCCTCCGTCGGTCCGGCCACCGCGACCGGCTGGCCGGTCTTCAGGTCCTTGACGAAGAGCGTCGCGCGGGCGACGTACGTCAGCCTGGTCCCGTCCGGCGACAGTGCGAACGGCGCGTGGTCGGGCGCGGTGAACTCGTGCCCTTCGAGCAGCGCCAGCGACGGCGACTGGGCGCCAGCCTGGGAGGTGACGGCGAGCAGCAGGATGGTCAGCAGGCCGAAGAACGAACCGAGACGGCGAATCATGCGTCCTCCACGAAAGTGCGAAAAAGAGTGGCTATCGTGCGGCCGGTGAGAGGCGTGATGCCCAGTTCGTGACGACTCCCAGGGATGACGGTCCCCGGAACAGCATCACGAAGCGCTTTCCGTCAGGCATCAGGTCGAAGGTACGCCGGAGACCGGTCGGGATGAACCCCTGAATCG
>CANIAI010000094.1 GCA_947465275.1 Acidobacteriota bacterium
CCTCTCGACCGTCTACGGCATCGTGAAGCAGAGCGGCGGCTTCATCTGGATCGACAGCGCCCCCGGCGCCGGCTGCCGGTTCCGCATCTACCTGCCGATCGTCGACGCCACGCCCGCACGGGTGGCCGAGCCTGCCCCTCGTCACACCGGGATACCGGCCCGTCCGGGCACGATCCTCCTGACCGAGGACGAACCCGACGTCCGGGAACTCGTCCGAGACATGCTCGAGGTGGAGGGGTACACCGTCTTCGAGGCGAGTGACCCGGCCGATGCCCTGCGCGTCTCCCGTTCGCTGCCGGAGCCGGTCGATCTGCTGCTCACCGATGTCGTCATGCCCGGCGGCACGGGCCGCGCCCTGGCGGAGCAGATGACCGCCGCCTGGCCCGGCCTGAAGGTGCTCTACATGTCCGGCTACCCGGAACATGGCGCGGCGCACGGCAGCGTGCTCGAGCCGGGTGTCCCGTTCCTGCCGAAACCGTTCACGCGTCAACTCCTGCTCGACCAGATCCGCACGCTGCTCGCCTGAGCGGCACATTCCGGCGCCACCTCCGCCAGCCCACCTCAAGAGCCCTCGCGACCGGCCGATTCAGGGGATGAACCCGGGACGTCTCGCACGGTCCCCGTTCACCTCCACATGGGATCTCTGCCGCAGCCATCGCCGTCCGACACGAACCTCGTGCCGCGTCCCGAAGTCGGGGCGGCGCACGATTTCAAGAACCTGCTGTTCGTGATCGGAGTCCACACGCAGCGGCTCCTTCACGCGCTCGACGCCGGAGATCCACGTCGGCGTGACGTAGAGGCGATCGCCGCGACGGCGGAGCGCGCGCTCGCCCTGAGCCGGCAACTGCTGGAGTCGGGCCGCGGTCGGGTCGCGCCGGCGCCCGTCCTCGACACCGGTCTCGTGCTGCGCGGGCTCGAGGAACTGCTGCGCTGCCTGTGCGGGCCAACGGTGACCGTGGAGATGCGGATGGCCGACGGCCTCTGGCCGCTCCGGGTGAACGGCACGCAGCTGGAACAAGTCGTCACCAACCTCGCCGTCAACGCACGCGACGCGATGCCCCAGGGCGGGCTGCTGTCGATCAGCGCCGAGAATCGCACGATCCGGGATGCGAGCGGCGCGCGTGACGTCGTCGTCGTGACCGTGCGCGACACCGGGACCGGAATCGCCCCCGACGTCCAGGCGCGCATGTTCGAACCCTACTTCACGACCAAGGGCGCCGGCGGCACGGGCGTGGGCCTGGCGACCGTCCGCGCGATCGTCGCCGACAACGGTGGGCACCTCGAGGTCGAGAGCGCCCGCGATCGTGGGACCGCCGTGTCGGTCGTGTTCCCCCGGGCGGGGGAGGGCCGGACCGCCGCGACTGCCCCGGCCCGGCGACCCGTCATGGGGACGACCCGCCCGCGCATCCTGCTGGTGGATGACGAGCCTGGCGTCCGTGACCTGCTGGCGCACTGCCTGGAACTGGAAGGCTACGAGCCGATCGTGGCCGGCACCGGCGAGGAAGCGCTCGCGATTGCCCGCCGTCCCGACACGCTGGTGGATCTGCTCGTGACCGATATGAACCTGCCGGACATTCTCGGCTCCGACGTGGCGGCTGACCTGCGGCAGCGGGATCCCGGGCTCGGCGTGGTGCTGATCTCGGGTGATGCAGCCGCGGCGTCCGAGCAGGCGTCCGGTGGGCCGGTGCTCATGAAGCCCTTCTCGCTCGTGGATTTCAAGCGAACCGTGCGCGGCGCCCTGGCGTCGCGTCGCGTGGCCTGAGAGGTCGAATCCGATGCCCATGCCCCTCGCACGAACCGCAGTGGAGCGCCCGCGCACGGCGGGTCCGCAGCCGCTGCACGATCTCGCGTCGGCCCTGCACGCTGGCGGCCTCCTGGCGGGTGACGCGGTCAGCACGCATCCGGCCGGACGGGGCGTGCTCGCCGCGCATGTGGTGGCGGTGCGGACCGCCGCGCTCGGGTGCGGGCTCGTGCGCCTGTCGAACGTCGCGACGCAACTCGAGCGGTTGCTCGAGAGCGAGCACGCCTGGAGCAGCCCTGAGGCGCTCGCGCTAGTCTGTCGCGCCTTCGATGTGATGACGCTGCTCGCGCGCGATGCGGAGCGGCAGCAGGCCGGGCGTCCGGCGGCGGCGCTCGACGAGGTCATCCATTGCCTGAACGAGGCGGTCGAGCGGGTCTGCGGAGAGGTCGTCGCGCCGCGTCCCGTCGTGATTCGGCTGGCCGACGTACGGCCCTGGCCGCGGAGGGTCTTCGGGGCCTGACGCGTCGAGCGAGTGCGCGGCGCCGTGAAATTCCATGAAGTCCAGAGCCCGCCGTCACGGCGGAAAATTGCGTGGACCCCGGTCGTCCAGACCCGTCTATAATCCCGTAGTCGCGGAGCCGGATCCGCGCTCGTCTCACTCGGTCGCTCCGCCCTCGATGGCTACACCCGCCTGGAACACACTGAAGCTCGTGCTGCTGACCGGCGGGTCTGAGCAGGCGACCGGCATGGACCTTCCGGCCGATGCGGACGCGGTCGTCATCAAGTCCGGCGCGCCGCGGCCCATTCTGGCCGCGCTCGGGACACGTACCGCACTCCCGGTCATCATCGTGGCCGACGTGGACGACGCCGCGGCCGCGGCCCTCGTCGAGGCGGGCGCGGCCGACGTGTTGCCGTGCAACGCCTCCTTCGAACAGATTTCCCGCGCCGCCCGCCATGCCGTCGCCCGCGCACGCCGCGACGAGGGTGACGCGGCCGCCACGAGCCGCGCCTCGTCGTTTCCGCGTCCGGTTCCGGCGAGCCGGATGGACGAACTGCCTGCCGACCCGCTCGAACCGATGCCACCGCCGGCGACGTCTCTCGCCTCGCCCCAGGCCGTCACCGCGTCCGCTGCGGCTGTCCCCGATTCGCCGAGGGGGCAGAGCCTGAGACGCGAGGGTAGCGTCAGGGGCGACGGACAGGGTGAGGTGATCGCATCAGGCAGGCGTGACGGCCCGGAGATGCCGCCGCAACTGCGGGCCGTGGGGCGCCTGGCTGGTGGCATCGCCCACGACTTCAACAACCTGCTCCAGGTGATCAGCGGCAACGCCGAAGCATTGCTCCATGGCGGGCAGGGAGTGGAGCAGCGGAAGGGATCGGCTCAGGCGATCATCGACTCGGCGCGCCGCGCCGCGTTGTTGACGCACCAGCTGCTGGCCTTCGGACGGCGGCAGACCCTGATCGCCACGCCGGTGGACGTGAGCGCGCTCGTCTCAGAGGCCATGCCGCAGTTGCGTGCCCGCCTGGGCGCGCAGATCCGCGTGCTGACGCAGCTCGGCACCGGGCTGCCGCAGGTGCACGCCGACAAGTCGCAGCTGTTGCAGGTGCTGTCGAACCTCGCCGACAACGCGTGCGAGGCGATGACGGCCGGCGGCACGCTCACCATCGCGGCCGATGTGGTCGAGGTCGATGACGAGATGCGGCGCGTGCGCCCCTGGCTGACGGCCGGGCGTTTCGTGCGGCTGCAGGTGAACGACACCGGCTCGGGCATCGACGAACATGCCTTGCCCCACCTGTTCGAGCCGTTCTTCTCGCAGTGGAACGGCACCGGACTCGGACTCTCGTCCGTGTATGGGATCATCAAGCAGAGCGGCGGGTTCATCTGGGTCGACAGCCGGCTCGGTGAGGGAACCCGCATCACGATCCTGCTCCCGACAGCGGTTGCGGCGGTGCCGGTGGTCGATGCGCCGCCACCCGATTCACGAGGGCGCGTGCTGCTCGTGGAAGATGACGACGCCGTCCGAGACCTGCTGCAGGGCGTCCTGACGCACTACGGCTTCTCGGTGGCGGCGTATCCCACGGCCGAGGACGCCCTCGAACATCAGCGTCCGTTCGATCTGCTGCTCACCGACGTGCTGCTGCCGGGACGCAACGGCCCCGAACTCACGCGTGAGATGAAGCGTCGCCGTCCCGGCCTCCCCGTGCTGCTGATTTCTGGCGATACCGGACACGTGGTCGATCCGGGCGAGGTCGATGCCAGGGGCTTCCTCCAGAAGCCGTTCAGTGCCCACACGCTGGTCGCCCGGGTCGAGGAACTGCTCGAGGGAGCACCCGCTGGTGAGCCGCGTCGCGGCGACGCCTGATCGCCCCCCGCGGCCCAGGGCGGCCGTGTGCTCCACGACACCGTGCCTCAGCGGTCGTTGATCTGCATCCCCTGACGAACCCGACGGAAGGTGCCCTGGTAGACATCGGCATCCGTTCGGGGCGCAACGCCGATCACGTAGAGCAGGCTGTTGTCGCGCAGCTGCGCCGTCGAGAGCTCGATCTGCTCCGGCTGTCCGGTCACCTCTGAGACGTTCGTGAGGACCGCCGTGATCCCCTGACGACCACCAACGTTCTCCCGTCGGGCCGATCCCTGCTGGCGCAGCTGCGGGTTGGACTGCGCGAATGATCGCAGCAGCTGCTGCGTGTCGCGCGCGAGGTCGCCGGTGCCCTGCGTCACGCCCACTTCCATTCCATGCGTGAACGCGCTCCCGCCGTTCTGCTGCTGGAAGTACGCCCCCTCGGGCGCATAAGTGACCGTGTTGCCCGAGCCGTACGGCTGCCAGTTCGAGGGCACACTCACGCGCAGCAGGTTGCCGGCCTGGTAGGTCCGGTACTGCGTGGACGGTGCGGACACCTGCACGGTGCGTCCGCTGGTGCCGGTCGGGCTGTCCTGTACCCGACCGCTCTTCTGCATCTGCGCGATCTGTTCGGCGGTGTACGCCGGCTTCATGCCCTTCAGCCGGCTCTGCATCGACTGGAACTCGCCGGTGGCCGGCTGCCGGTTCGCGATCGTCAGGGTCTGGGCTTCACGGATGATCGCGTCGTAGCGGTTTCCGGGGTTCGGGTGGTCGCTCAGCCATTCGGGTCCGCTGTTACCGCCCTCGGCTTCGAGGGTCTTGAACAGGGTGGCCATTTCGCGCGGGTCGTACCCGGCGCGCGCGAGCAACTGGGCGCCCATGAGGTCGGCCTGCCTCTCGTACTCACGGCTGAACTTCATGAAGTACGCCCCGAGGCCGAATTGCGAACCCTGGGCAATGACGCTGCCCGCGGTGCCTCCGATGATCGCGCCGAGCACCTGCCCTGCGACCGCGCCGATCTGGAAGCGCTCGCCCTTGGTCGCCTGCGCCGTGCCGTGCCGCAGGAACACGTGACTCAGCTCGTGCGCCATGACGCCGGCCACCTCACCTTCCGAGTGCGCCGCCTCGATCATCCCGCGATTCAGGAACATCGGTCCGCCAGGAAGCGCGAAGGCGTTGATTTCCTTCTGGTTGACCTCGTCGAAGGTGTAGCGGAAGGCCGGCTGCTGGAACTGTGACGGAATGGCGTCCACGAGACGCCGGCCGACCCGCTCGACCCAGTCGTCGAGCTGCCGGTCGTCCACCAGCGGCAGCTGCTGGCGCACCTGGGCGGCGGCTTCCTGCCCGAGCTTCACGTCGTCAGCGGGGGCGTACTTGTTCTTCGGCGGCACGATCCGCGTCTGGGCCGATGCCACCACCATCGCGGTGCTGACCATCAGAACGGTCAGTGTCCGGCGGGCATGTCTGTGGATGCGTGTCATGCGCAGGCTCCGTGCAAGGGTCCTTCCATGGACCGTCAGTACCGGATGACGATGCCGAGTGACGCGCGCCAGAAGCTGAGGCGGGTGGTGCCTGCGGTGGTCGTCGTCCGGCGGTCAGGCGTCAGGTTGCGGAACTGGCGAAGGTCGAAACGCAGACCGGTATTCCTCGACAGCATGCCGATGGCGCCGCCCCCGATGTCGAGCGCCAGAAGGTTGCTGTCGAATGAGAACAGGTCGACAAGGTCGCTGCTGCTGGCGTGCATGAGCCCGATCCCGCCCACGAGGTACGGCCGCAGCGACTCACGCGTGACCGAGAGGGGCGCGGCCAGCACGACGTTGCCGGTTGCCGTGGACACGGTGCTGTTCAGCACCAGCGCCGTGCGCTGGTCCCGCTCGAAGAAGTGTGGCGTGTGTCCGAGGTCAGCCTCGACGCCGAGCACCTGATCGCTCAGCAGGAGGACCGAGCCACCGAAGGTGAGCTTCTTGTCGGACACCCCCTGGTCGAGGTCGACGATGGTCGTGCGCGCGCCGAACTCCGCACCGACGAAGGGAACGATGAGCCAGTCGGCCGAGGCCCGAGGGGCCAGCCCGAGCAGCGCAACGACCGCGATGAGGGCCGGCCGAGCGCACGAGAGGACGGCTCCTGGCCGCCTGAACCCGAGGAGGCGGGGCGTCAATTCACGAACAACCGAAGGAACGTGCGGGCGAAGAGTGAGGCGGTCACGTCGGGATCGGTCTGCGAGATGGCGCTCGTGAGCGCATCGCTGTTCGCGAGCAGGACCAGCGTGAGACGCCGATCGGGCAGCTTCACCATCAGGGTTGAATAGGCGTCGCGGGCGAGCCCTGCCTGCCAGACGACCCGCTGCCCGTTGTACGACTGCACGAACCAGCCGAGACCAGTCGGTCGTCCGGCCGGCGCGGACCAGGCCGCCGCCTGCGCGGCGTCCGACATCAGGAGCCCGTCGCCGATGGCAGCGTCGAAGCTCGCGAGGTCACGCGCGGTCGAGATCAATCCGCTCGAGGGACTGAATGGCGCCGCGGCGAACTCAGACCGGGCCGCCGCCTGGCGGGCGTCCACGCGATACGGAGTCGCGATCCGGCGTGCGACCGCGGCGTAGCGTTCGATCGTGGCGCCGGGCAGCGTGCGGCTCGGCTGCACGTCGGCCAGTTCGCGACCCGGCAGGGAATCGAACATCGCCAGGCGGTCGAGCACCCGTGCGCTGAACCCACGGCCGAACGGCTCACCGGCACATTGGAGCGTGACGCCCGAGAGGATGTCGAACCTCGCAGGGTCGAATCGATAGGACCCGGTCGCGGAGACGTGCGCGAGCAGATCGGTGATGGTGGTCGACGCGTCGGCGAAGGGCGTCCACCGAATCACCCGGTCGGTGAGTTCGAGCCGCCCGGAGTCGACGCACTCGCCGAGGAGGTAGGCTGCGGAGATCGACTGGGTGAGGCCGAGGACCGGGAACGGGGTGGTCGGTGTGACCGGGACGGCCGACGCGACGTCGGCGTAGCCGTAGCCCCGCTGCCAGACGATGCGACCGTCCTGTACGAGCGCGGCGGAGAGCCCGGGGATTCCGAACTGCAGACGCAGGGCATCGAGATAGCGGTCGAGCAAGCCGGCTCCGAGCCCCTGCGCATGGGACGTCGGGGCGAGCAGGACGCACGCCAGCAGCACGACGGAGAGGACTCGCAGGGGCCGCACGACGATCACTGAGCTCTGCGGCATGATAACACCAGCTGGGACGGTGATTGTGCTATCGTGGCGCCTATCCGAGCAGATATGAGTTCGCGCAGGGGAGTTGGCGAGCGGGGGGGGCAGTGGGGCATGTCGGTGCCGCGGCGATCGCTGCGCGTCGGCCTGACGCTGCTGGCGCTCCTGTGCATCGTCCCGGCGAGCGCCCGTGCCGACGGGCCGCGCATCGTGCCGCTGGTGCGCGACGGCAACGTGCTCGTGACGTTCGACCTGACCGAAGGCTTCACGACGCAGGTCCGTGAGGCGATTCGCAGCGGGCTGAAGACCACCTTCACGTTCAACGTCGAACTCCGGCTCGCCGTGCCGGCCTGGGTAGACCGCACGATCGCCACGGCGGTCGTCACCAATGTCGTCGAGTACGACAATCTCACCCGCGAGGCAACGCTGGTCCGCATGCTCGACGGGCGTGTCGAGAAGCAGGACGTGGCCGCCGACGACGCAGCCATCCGCGAATGGCTGACCGGCTTCTACCGGCTGCCGCTCTTCAAGACCGCGCTCCTCGAACCGAACCGCGAGTACTACGTTCGTGTCGTCGCGACCGCGCGTCCGACCAATGGCGTGCTGCTGTGGCCCTGGGGCAGTGGTACCTCGGGTCAGGCGAAGTTCACCTTCCTCCGCTGACGATCACCCGCCGCTGCTGACGCCTCAGGGCTTCGGCGTGCTCTGTACGATCACCCGCTCGGCGAGCGCACGGCTCCTGATGAGCGTGTTGCGGATCGCCGCCCCGAACGTGCTGAACGGCCGGACAGCCACCAGCCGTGCCGCGGGCTCGGTCGGGGCCTCGAAGGTGTGCAGCATCAGGCTCGCCAACTCCTCGTAG
>CANIAI010000095.1 GCA_947465275.1 Acidobacteriota bacterium
GAAGCCGGGCGCCTGCCGCAGGACGGCGAAGGCGGCGTAGCCCCCCATCGACAGGCCGCCGACCACCGCGCGCGTCACGCCGAGCGCGGCCGCCACGGCGAGGACGTGGCGGGCGTAGCCATCCATCGACTCCTGGTCGGGTGACGCGGGCGGCGCGCCATCGAACCCCGGAAAGGAGGGCGCGATGACGCGCCATCCCGGGAAGGCGTCGAGGTGGGCAGCCCACATCGGGCACCCGAGCGGAAACGCATGGAGGAGCAGCAGCGTCCGGTCGCCGGAGGCGTCACCAGCGGACGCCCCGCCTTCCAGGTACGTCGCGCCACTGCCGGGGATCTCACGCGGAGCCGGGGCGTCACTGCGAGGCGACATCATGCGACTCGATCTTATGTCGCGCGATGGTGCAAACGCCTGTTTGGGGCCGCCGCTCGTTGGGGTAGACTTCCGCCGTCGACACAGGATCAACTCGCCCCGCGGAGGCCTCCGGGTGGTGCGGCGTTGCCAGTCGAGAGGTTCACCGCATGAAGATCGGGATCCCGGCCGAGACGGTCTCCGGCGAGACGCGCGTCGCCGCCACGCCGGAAACGGTGAAGAAGCTCACGAAAGACGCCCGGCACCAGGTGCTGGTCGAAGCAGGCGCCGGCCGGGGCGCCGCGATCCCCGACGCCGAGTTCGCCGCCGCCGGAGCCACCGTGGTGGCGGGTCCCGCCGAGGCGTGGGACGCCGACATCGTCTTCAAGGTCCGTGGGCCGCAGGCCGCCGAACTCCCGTGGCTGCGTCGCGGCCAGCTGCTCGTCGGCATGCTCGCGCCGTTCGACACCGCGGGGCTCGAGGCGATTGCGTCGACCGGCGCCACCGCGTTCGCGCTCGAAGCCATCCCCCGCATCACCCGCGGCCAGGCGATGGACGTCCTCTCGTCGCAGGCCAACATCGCCGGCTACAAGGCGGTGCTCCTCGCGGCCAACGAATACAGCCGGTTCATGCCGATGATGATGACGGCGGCCGGCACCGTGAAGGCCGCGCGCGTGCTCATCCTCGGGGCCGGCGTCGCCGGGCTGCAGGCGATCGCCACGGCCAAGCGCCTCGGCGCGGTCGTCGAGGCGTCCGACGTGCGGCCCGCGGTGAAGGAACAGATCGAGTCGCTCGGGGCGAAGTTCCTCGACGTCCCGTACGTCACCGACGAGGAGCGTGAGATCGCGCAGGGCGTCGGCGGCTACGCCCGTCCGATGCCAGCCGACTGGATGCGGCGCCAGGCCGAGGCCGTGCACCAGTCGGCGCTCAAGTCGGATATCGTCATCACCACCGCGCTCATCCCCGGACGCCGGGCGCCGACGCTGATTCGCGCGGCCACGGTCGCCGCCATGCGCGCCGGCTCCGTCATCGTCGACCTCGCGGTCGAGCAGGGAGGGAACGTCGAGGGCTCGGTGGCCGGCCAGGTGGTCGCGGTGGGCGGCGTCCGCATCGTCGGCCTCGTGAACCTGCCCGGCATGCTGGCCGCCGACGCCAGCGCGCTCTACGCCCGCAACCTGCTGAACTTCTTCAACCTGCTCGTCGACGCCAAGACCGGCGAGCTGACGCTCGATCGCAGCGACGAGATCATCGCCGGGTCACTCGTCTGCATCGACGGCGCGAACGTCCATGGCGCCGCCACGAAAGAGGCCGCACGCGCATGACCGGGACCATCGACCATACCGTCATCAACCTCACCGTCTTCGTGCTCGCCGTCTTCGTCGGCTACCACGTCGTCTGGACCGTCACCCCGGCACTCCACACACCGCTGATGAGCGTCACCAACGCGATCAGCTCGGTGATCGTGGTCGGCGCCATCCTCGCCGCCGGTGCGCAGACGATGGGGGCCGGCTCGGTCATCGGGGCCGTCGCGGTCGGCCTGGTGGCCATCAACACCTTCGGCGGCTTCCTCGTCAGCCAGCGCATGCTGGAGATGTTCAAGAAGAAAGACGGCGGCCAGAAATCCTCCGGCCACAAGTAGACCGATGACTGCGAACCAAGTCGCCCTCAGTTATCTGGTCGCGAGCGTCCTCTTCATCCTCTCGCTCAAGGGGCTGTCGCATCCGCTGACCGCCCGCCGCGGCAACCTGTTCGGCATGATCGGGATGGCCATCGCCATCCTGACGACCTTTGCCGTGACCGGCCGCTGGGAAATCGCGCTCGGCGCGCTCGCCGTCGGCGGCTTCATCGGCTACATCGTGGCAAAGCGGGTCGAGATGACCCAGATGCCCGAGCTGGTCGCGGCGATGCACTCACTGGTCGGGCTCGCGGCGGTGCTCATCGCGATCGCGGTCGTCCAGAATCCGACCGCCTTCGGCCTGGAGTTCCCGATTCCGGCCGGCAACCGCATCGAGCTGTTCATCGGCACCTTCGTCGGGGCGATCACCTTCTCGGGGTCGGTCATCGCCTTCGGCAAGCTCGCCGGGCTCGGCAAGTATTCGCGGCTCTTCTCGAGCGCCCCG
This sequence comes from Acidobacteriota bacterium, assembly GCA_947465275.1. Classification (GTDB taxonomy): domain Bacteria; phylum Acidobacteriota; class Vicinamibacteria; order Vicinamibacterales; family UBA2999; genus JBEBGV01. Next base: position 2,469 of record CANIAI010000095.1, read on the forward strand.
GTCGTCTTCAAGGGCCAGCACCTCGTGAACCTGGTGCTGGCGCTGGTGATGGTCGGCTTCGGGATCATGTTCTTCGGCGCCGACCCGGCCGACCAGTGGCTGCCGTTCGGTGCGATGACCGCGATCGCCTTCGTGCTCGGGCTGCTCATCATCATCCCGATCGGCGGCGCCGACATGCCCGTCGTGATCTCGATGCTGAACAGCTACTCGGGGTGGGCGGCGGCGGGCATCGGCTTCTCGCTGAACAACTCGATGCTGATCATCGCCGGGTCGCTCGTCGGCTCGTCGGGCGCGATCCTCAGCTACATCATGTGTCACGCGATGAACCGGTCGTTCTTCAGCGTGATCCTCGGCGGCTTCGGCGCCTCGGAGGGGGCGATCGCGGTCAGCGGGGAACAGAAGACGGTGAAGTCGGGCTCGCCCGATGACGTCGCCTTCCTGCTCTCGAACGCCGACACCGTGATCATCGTGCCGGGCTACGGCCTGGCCGTCGGCCGTGCGCAGCACGCGACGAAGGAGATGGCGGCGAAGCTGACGGCCAAGGGCATCACGGTCCGCTACGCCATCCACCCGGTCGCCGGCCGCATGCCGGGCCACATGAACGTGCTGCTCGCCGAGGCCGAGGTCCCCTACGACCAGGTCTTCGAGATGGAAGACATCAACAGCGACTTCGGCACCTGCGACGTCGCCTTCGTCCTTGGCGCCAACGACGTCGTCAACCCGCTGGCCGAGGTCAAGGGGAGCGCCATCTACGGCATGCCGATCCTCGAGGCGCACAAGGCCCGCACGGTCATCGTGAACAAGCGCTCGATGGCGGCGGGCTACGCCGGCGTCGACAACCCGCTCTTCTACATGGACCGGACGATGATGGTCTTCGGCGACGCGAAGAAGGTCGTCGAGGACATCGTCAAAGCCCTGTAGGCAGACAAGGCGCTGTAGGCAGACAGCGCTCTGAGGCAGAGCCAACCGTACGAGCGAAGGGCCGGGGATCACCCGGCCCTTCTGCTGTACCGCGGCTCGTCGCCGAGCCGTTGAGCGTGGTGCCCCGCTAGCGCGCGGCGGTGGCCGTGGCGGCGGGCGCCACCGGGCGCGACGCCAGGTAGGCGGTGATGTTCACGTAGTCCTCGGGCGTGAGCTTGTCGACGGCGGGCTTCATCAGCTCGCTCCAGACGCCCTTCCGCGCGCCCGCCTTGATGTCGTACATCTGCCGCGCGAGGTAGCTCGGGGAGCGGCCGGCGAGGCCGGGCACCGGGCCGAGCCCGTTCAGGTCGGCGCCATGGCAGGTGGCACACGCGACCGTCTTCCCGTTGCCGCCGGTCTTCACGAGCGCCTCACCCTTCTTCACGCTCCCGACCGGGGCGTAGGCGATGAACGGCGCGCGCGGGTCGCGCAGGATCTCGCTGCGCTCGGTGAACTCGGGCACCTCGATGATGCGGGTGCCGAGCGGCTCGGTCTCATTGCCGTCGAGCTTCAGGTAGAGGCCGCCGGCGATGCGCGTCTTCGGCACCGTCGCCGTCTCCTTCACCGTGACCCAGGGCGTCCACTTCATCGCGCCGAAGTAGTCGGCCGCCTGCTGGATCTCCTCGGGGGTCATCCCCTTGGCGATCTGGACCATGACGTTGGTGTTGTTCTTCCGCGGCTCCGCGCTCTTGCGCGTGTCGTTGCGGAAGTCGTTCATCGTCTGGATGAAGTAGGCGACCGGCAGCCCGGTGACGCCGGCGTTCTCCGGACGTCCCTTCCCGTTGGGATAGTGGCAGAGGGCACAGGCGCGCACCTGCGGCTGCTTGCCCTGCGCGACGATCGCCGGCATGGTCGGGTGGTCACCGGGGAACCAGTCGGCCGGGCCGAAGCCGTTGCCGATCTGGGCGCGGGTGAAGCTCAGGGTGCTGCCCGGAATGGTCAGCGGTGTCGGGTCTGGCGCGGCGGCGGGGGCGCCTCCGGCACGACCACCCGCCGGTGCGCCGGCTGCCGGGGCTGCGCCGGGGAGCGGTGTCCCTGGCAGCACGCCGTAGGCCCAGTTGAGCGCCTCGGGCGGGGTCGCCTGCGACGCGGCGGGCGCGGCACCCTGCTGGGCTGCCACCACGCCGCTGGCAAGCAGCGCCACCAGGCCGAGCATGGCGAACGGGACGACTCTGCGCATAGCCTCTCCTCTGCCGCCAGGCCGGGGTTCCAGTCTCCGGCCGCTACGCGTCAGGGGACGCAGGCGGCAGCGGGAACTATACGCCTGTTCGGGTTCGAACGCCGCGCCCCGCGGCGGCGCCTGGCGACGGGCTCACTCCTGGCCCTGGATGACCGCGAGGAACTGCGACCCGAGTTCGAGCGCCTTGCGTTCACCGACGCCGTAGATGTGCCGCAGGTCGGAGAGTGAGGAGGGACGCTGCCGCGCCATCTCCCGGAGCGTCGTGTCGTGGAAGATGACGTACGGCGGCACGTGCCGGGCCCGCGCGATCTCGTGGCGCAGCGCGCGGAGCCGGTCGAACAGGTCGCGGTCGACGCCCTGCCAGGTCTCGCCATCCCGCTCCCGCTCGGCCCCGCGGCGCGAGCCGCCGCCCTTCGGCGCCTGTCGCGGACGCACCAGCTGCACGTCGCCCGCCCCGGGGTTCCGCAGCAGGTCGAGCCCTGACTGTGTCAGGCGGAGCACGGGGTAGACGTCGTCGGTCGGCCGCAGGTAGCCCTGTACCGAGATCTGCTCGATGTAGCCGCGCACCTCGGCGATCGACGCGTCCTTCAGCAGGCCGAACGTGCTGAGCAGGTCGTGCCCGCGCGCGCTGAGCTGCTCGGACGGCTTGCCGCGCAGCACCGCCGCCACGTGTGATGCCCCGAAGCGCTGGTCGACCCGCGCCACGCACGACAGCACCTTGCGCGCGACCGTCACGGCGTCCGGAACGGGCTCGAGTTCGCCGAGGCAGACGTCGCACGCGCCGCAGCGCTCCTTCGTGTAGGTCTCGCCGAAGTACTGCACGAGGTGGCGGTGCCGGCAGGTGACGCCGCTCGCGTACCGCTCCATGTCGCGCAGGCTCGTGCGCGAGGCGTCGGTGAACTCGCCGGCGTTCTCGAGCATCATGCGCCAGCGGAGGAAGTCGGCCCCCGAGTAGACGAGCACGCACTCGGCCTCGAGCCCGTCACGGCCCGCGCGGCCGGATTCCTGCTGGTAGTGCTCGAGCGAACGCGGCGCGCCGGCATGCAGCACGAACCGGACGTCCGACCGGTCGATCCCCATCCCGAAGGCGACGGTCGCGACCACCAGGTCGACGTCCTCATCCAGGAACGCGTCCTGGTTGCGATTCCGCGCGTCGTCCGAGAGCCCGGCGTGGTACGGCCGGACGCGGTGCCCGGCGTCGTGCAGCGACGCGGCGAGTCCGTCCACCTCCTTGCGCGAGGTGCAGTAGATGATGCCCGCCTCGCCGCGATGGCGCGCGAGCAGCTCGTCGACCTGCCTGCGGAAGCCGGCGCGCGGCAGCACGCGATAGGTGAGGTTCGCCCGATCGAACGGGCCGACCAGCTCCACCGCGTCGCGCAGCCCGAGCTGCTCGATGATGTCGCGGCGCACGCGCCCCGTCGCGGTGGCGGTGAACGCGTGCAGGCTTGCGCCGGGGAAGGCGTCGCGCGCGCGGCCGAGCTGCCGGTACTCCGGCCGGAAGTCATGCCCCCACTGGCTGATGCAGTGCGCCTCGTCGACGGCGAGGAAGCGGACGCGCGCCGACTGCAGCATCGCCAGGAATCGCTCGCCTCCCGTGCCGACGAGCCGCTCCGGCGAGACGTACAACAGCCGGTACCGCTGCTCGCGGAGCCCGGCGACCACCGAGGCGCGCTCGTCCTCGCCCATCGCGCTGTTGTAGCAGGCGGCGGCAATGCCGTTGCCGACCAGGGTGTCGACCTGGTCTTTCATCAGCGAGATGAGCGGCGAGACGACGACGGCAAGCCCGGGCCGCAGGAGCGCTGGGAGCTGGTAGCAGAGCGACTTGCCGCCGCCCGTCGGCAGGACGACGAGCGAGTCGCGCCCGCCGAGCACCGCGTCGATCGCCTCCTCCTGGAGGGGACGGAGCGACGTGTAGCCCCAGAAGCGCTCGAGGAGCCCGAGCGCCTCAGCAGAGGACGCGGATGACATCCGAGCGGGTGATGATGAACGTCTTCTCGGTCTTGAAGTCGCGGACGAGGACCGCCGGGTTCTCGGGCGTGATCATCGTCGACAGCAGTTCGACGGGGGTGGAGATGTCGATGAACGGGAAGGCCGGCTGCATGATCGACTCGACCGGCTTCTTCTTGATCCCGGAATCGGCCATGAACTCGTGATAGAGGTGCGCCTCGTTCAGCGAGCCGACGACGCGTCCCTCGTGCGTGACCGAGATCTGCGAGAAGTCGTGGTCGCTCATGATGCGCACGGCGTCCTCGACGGGCCGTGAGCTCTCGATGGCGTGCAGCTCGCCCGACACGCCGAGCGCGACCAGGTCGCGCGCCGTCATGCCCGCCGCCTCGAGGAAGCCCTTCGCGCGCATCCACTCGTCGTTGAACATCTTGCCGAGGTAGCGGGTGCCATGGTCGTGGAAGACCACCACCACCACGTCGTCCTTCGTGAAGTGGTGCCGCAGCTGCAGCAGGCCGGCCATCGCCGCGCCCGCCGAGTTGCCGGCGAAGATCCCCTCCTCACGCGTGATCCGCCGCGTCATGATCGCGGCGTCCTTGTCGGTCACCTTCTCGAACGCATCGACCACCGAGAAGTCGACGTTCTTCGGCAGGAAGTCCTCACCGATCCCCTCGGTGATGTACGGGTAGATCTCGTTCTTGTCGAAGATGCCGGTCTCCTTGTACTTCTTGAAGACCGACCCGTAGGTGTCGATGCCCCAGACCTTGACCTTCGGGTTGCGCTCCTTGAGATAGCGCCCGACCCCCGTGATGGTGCCGCCGGTGCCGACGCCGACCACCAGGTGCGTCACCCGTCCGTCGGTCTGATCCCAGATCTCCGGGCCGGTCTGGTCGTAATGGGCGGCGAGGTTCGAGAGGTTGTCGTACTGGTTCGCCTTCCACGAGTTGGGGATGTCGTGCTCGAGGCGTGAGGAGACCGAGTAGTACGAGCGGGGGTCTTCCGGATCGACGTCGGTCGGGCAGACGATGACCTCGGCGCCAAAGGCGCGGAGGGCGTCGACCTTCTCCTTCGACTGCTTGTCAGTGGTGGTGAAGATGCACTTGTAGCCCTTCACGACGGCCGCCATGGCGAGCCCCATGCCGGTGTTGCCCGACGTCCCCTCGATGATGGTCGCCCCGGGCGTCAGCTTCCCCTCGCGCTCGGCGTCCTCGATCATCCGGAGCGCCATGCGGTCCTTGATCGAGTTTCCGGGGTTGAAGGTCTCGACCTTCGCCAGCACCGTCGCGTCGGTGAGTCCGCGCGTCAGCTGGTTGATGCGGATCATCGGGGTATGCCCGATGGCGTCCAGGATCGTGTCGCAGATCTTCTTTCCGGGTGCGTTCGCCACGCTGTACCTCTACCACGTCGTCCACCCGCCCACAAATGAGAACGCCCGCGGCCGGTGTGGTACTGGCCGCGGGCGTCTGGTCCGTGAAGGCTGTGGTGGCTAGCTGCCGGGCTCGACGATGCTGTGGTACTGACCCAGCGCCGGGGCTGGCAGCTTCTGCACGATGCCCGACGGCCACCGGACGGTCACCGACTTGA
>CANIAI010000096.1 GCA_947465275.1 Acidobacteriota bacterium
CGCGAACCAGCCCGGCGGAGCCAGACGGTACCAGTCGACGCCGAGCGGGCGCGTGCCCCCCACTTCCCCACGGCCGCTGACCTGCCAGTCGTACCGACGTACGTCTTCGCGGGCCGCCGGGTCGAGCAGCGCCAGGTCGGTGCGCTTGGGGTCGGCGAAGAACCAGACGGGTTCGCGGCCGCCCTCGCGCCAGTAGCGCACGAGCCCCATCCACTCATACTGCCGCTCAGGTTCGCGCACTGGCAGGTGATCGGCCGCTGCAATCTGCAGGGGACGCCGGAGACCGAAGTGCGAGAAGACCGCGGCCGGTCGGCGCGCTCCGGGCGCGTCCGCCTCGCGCGTGGCGTCCTCGATCGCGCGAAACGCCGGATGCGCCTCGCGTCCGTAGAGCACCCCGCCCTGCACCGCGAGCGCGACGGTCACCGCGACCAACGGTACCGCGAGGAGCGCCGGTCGACGCACCAGCCCCGCGGCCTGTGCCGCGAGCCAGGCGACGAGCGGCACCAACGGCAGCGCGTAGCGGATGGTCACCGTCTCCTGCAGCAGCAGGTGGTACGCGAAGTACGGCACGAACGCCGCGAGCATCACCCCGAGCGCGCGCGGCGCGCGGAGCAGGAGCGCGAACGCACCAACCACCGCGAGCAGCCCGACAGCCGCCGCCAGGGGCACCGACGCCCAGGGCTGGACGAGCGAGTCGTAGAGTGCGAAGGCGAGCCGTCGCGGCGTCGGGTTCGCCCAGAGCATGTCGACCCACGCGAAGTCCTCGCCCGCCTGTGAGCCGAGCGCCGCCCGATACGGCGTCACGCCGCCGGTGATCGCGACGAGCGGCACCAGCCACGCGAGCGTGCCGGCGACGGCGGCGGCCAGCGGGCGCGTCACGAGCCACCAGGCGCCCCGCCGGCGCCACTGGGAGGCCGCCGCGATGAGGAAGAGCGGGGCGGTCAGCGGCAGCGTCTGCACGCGCACGCCACCGGCGAGTCCCGCGAGCAGCGCGCCGGCCGCGAAGCGCGACGGCGAGACCGTGCCCTCGAGCAGCCAGGCCTGACTCCAGAGGGCCGCGGCGAGTCCGACCATGTCGCTCATCGGGCGCAGGCCCGACATCCAGAACAGCGGCGCGGCCGCGAGCAGCCAGACGGGCCACGACGCGAGCGTGCGGCCGTCGCCGTACTGGCGGGAGACGACCGTGCAGAGACGCTGGAATCCGGCGATGGCGAACGCGCCGGCGATGGCCGAGAGCAGCGCGAGCGCGAGGGCGTCGACCCGGTCGGGTGCCGCGCCGGGCCGCAGCAGCGCCGCCGCGACCCGCATCACGCGGCCGAGCACGATGTAGACCGGGTACCCGGGCGGGTGCGGCTGGTGCAGCGCCGGATCGAAGTGGTGCAGCCCGAGCGCGAAGTTGATCGAATCGATGTCGTCGAGCGATGGGGCGAGCAGCGGGAGGTGCGCGATCAGCCAGGCGAGCGGGAGCCACCGGGCCCGTCGCGCCCAGGCCCCGTCCGCGGAGCGGCTGTCGCCGGCGACGGCGGGACGGAGGTCGTGCCGCTCAGGCCTGACGGAGGATGAGACCTTCATTGAGGCTGCCCATCCGGTATCCCTGGAGGTCGATCGTCACCTGCCGGTACCCGACGGCCCGCAGCCGCGAGACGAGCTGCTCGCGCATCGCCGGCTCGAAGGCGCGCGGCATCTCGTCAGGGGCGAGCTCGATGCGGGCGAGGGTGTCGTGGTGACGCACGCGGCAGATGCGGAAGCCGAGCTCGTGCAGCACGGCCTCGGCCGCCTCGATCGTCCGGAGCTTCTCGGCGGTGACTTCCGACTGGTAGGGAATGCGCGACGAGAGGCAGGCCGACGCCGGCTCGTTCCAGGTCGGCAGCCCGGCGCGGCGTGACAGCTCGCGGATGTCGGCCTTGGCCAGCCCTGCTTCGTCGAGCGGGCTCAGCACCCCGAATTCCTGCGCCGCCGCCCGGCCCGGGCGATAGTCGGCCCGGTCGTCGGCGTTGTTCCCGTCCACGATGGCGTCGATGCCTCGCGCGCGGGCGAGCGCCGTCAGGGTGGTGTAGAGCTCCGTCTTGCAGAAGTAGCAGCGGTTGACCGGGTTGGCGCGGTACTCGGGCCGGTCGAGCTCGGCGGTCTGCACCATCTCGTGGTGCAGCGAGAAGTCCCGGGCGATTCGCAGCGCGAGCTGCCGGTGGTGATCGGGATAGCTGGGGCTGTCGGCGGTGACGCAGAGGGCACGGGCACCGAGGACCTCCGTGGCGAGCCACCCGAGGTAGGCGCTGTCGACGCCCCCGCTGAACGCGACGATCACCGAGCCGAGCGACGCCAGCCGCTCGCGAAGCCGGGCCTCACGACCCTCGAGGGGTTCCACGCCGGGCGTGCCGGCGCCAGCGGCGGGCGCCGCTGCCCCCCTGGTCATCTACGCCAGTTCCTCTTCGTCGTCGTCCTCGTCGTCCTCTTCGTCCTCGTCCTCTTCGTCCTCGTCTTCGTCCTCATCGTCGTCATCGAGGTCTTCGAGGTCGTCGGCGGCGAGTTCAAGATCGTCGTCACCCGCGTACACGAGAGTTTTGCCGCACTCCGGACAGGTGAGCGTGTCGCCCTCCTCGTATTCCTCGGTCTCGATCTCGTCGTATTCGCACTCGGGACAGGTCGCCATCGGAACTCCACGGCAGCCGTGGGGCTGCCTGATCAGTCGGGACGCGCGACCCTCGGCGGGGTCTCGACGCACCCACGGAAAGGACGAATTATACCGCGATACACTGCTGCCCACGATCCGTGGGGCTCCGTACCGCCATCGCCGCCGACCTCGCCCTCGTGGCCGCCTGGCCGCGCTCGGCGGAGGAGTGTCGCCGCTGGGCCGGGCCGAGGGTCCGCTTTCCCGTGCAGGCGGGGGCGCTGGCCGGAGAGATCGACTTCCGGCCGTCCAACGCCTTCGTGCTCGTCGATCAGGGACTGGTCGTCGGCTTCGGTCAGATCTTCGTGAAGCGGACGCGCGCGCACCTCGCCCGCATCATCGTCGCGCCCGACCAGCGGGGACGCGCCTACGGCACGCGCCTGGTCGAGGCGCTGCTCGAGCGGGCGCAGGCGTCCGCGCTGACGACCGCGTCGCTGAACGTCGACCCGGCGAACACGGCGGCGATCGCGCTGTATGCCCGGCTCGGGTTCCGGCCGGCCTGCCGTCCTGACGACGAACCCGACACCACCGGCGCGGGATACATGGAACGGCCGCTCGCCGGCTGACCGCTGCCGCCGGAGCGCCCCGAGGGGGTGACGGCCCGGCCGAACGGGCGCGGCCGACGTCCGAACGCGGGAAGGCGTGTTGCCGCGGCTGAGGGCCTCGGCTAGGATGAGCGGTTGGCGCAGCAGCAACTGCCGTTGCCGCCATCAGTTACCAGTCACGAACCCGGAGGCGATCCCCGTGATCGAGGTTCAACACCTCACCAAGCGCTACGGTCCGTTCACCGCCGTCAACGACGTCAGCTTCCGCGTGGAGCGGGGAGAGATCCTCGGCTTCCTCGGGCCGAACGGCGCCGGCAAGACGACCACCATGCGGGTGCTCACCGGCTACATGCCGCCCACCGAGGGGAAGGCCGTCGTCGCCGGCTACGACGTGCTCGAGCAGCCGCTCGAGGCGAAGCGCCGCACCGGCTACCTGCCCGAGACGCCGCCCCTCTACCCGGACATGACCGTGCGCGACTACCTGCTGTTCGTCGCGCGCATCAAGGGCGTGCCGGGGAAGGAGCGCCGCGCGCGGGTCGATCAGGCGATGCAGCGCACGTGGGTCGCCGACATGGCGAACCGCCACTGCGGCAAGCTGTCGAAGGGGTACAAGCAGCGGGTCGGGCTCGCGCAGGCCATCCTGCACAACCCCGAGGTGCTGATCCTCGACGAACCGACCGCCGGCCTCGATCCGCGGCAGGTGCGCGAGACCCGCGCGCTCATCAAGGAGCTCGCCGGCGACCACACGATCATCCTCAGCACGCACATCCTGCCCGAGGTGAGCCAGACCTGCCAGCGGGTCGTGATCATCAACAGGGGGCAGGTGGTGGCGGTCGACACGCCCGAGAACCTGACCTCGCGCGTGCACGGGTCGGCGACGATGTACCTGCAGGTCGACGCCCCGGGGGCCGACGCCGCCGCGAGCGCCGCAGCCGCGCTGTCGGGCGTGCCCGGCGTGACCCAGGTCGGGGTGTCGGACACGCAGGGCAGCGTCACCGGCTTCGAGATCCAGAGCGAGCAGGGACGCGATGTCCGCCGCGAACTCGCCGCCGCCGTCGTGGCGCATGGCTGGGGGCTGCTCGAGCTGCGGCCGCTGCGCATGAGCCTCGAGGACGTGTTCGTGCAGCTCACGACCCAGGAAGTACAGCCCGCGACGACGGAGGTGGCCCATGAATAACGTCCTCGCCATCGCGCACAAGGAGATCAAGGCGTACTTCGCGTCGCCGATCGCCTACATCGTGGTCGGCTTCTCGGCCATCCTCTTCGGCTGGTTCTTCGTCAACCTGCTGCTCTACTTCGACCGGATGGCGCTGCAGGCGGCCGCGGGCGGTCCCGACACGCTGAACGTGAACGAGATGCTGATCGGGCCGCTGCTGCAGAACGTGGCCGTGGTGCTGCTCTTCACGCTGCCGCTCGTCACGATGCGCACCTACTCCGAGGAGAAGCGCGCGGGCACGATCGAACTGCTGCTCACGTCACCGCTGACCGACGTCGACATCGTGCTCGGCAAGTTCCTCGGCGCCTTCGTGCTCTACGCCGCGATGCTCGCCGTCACGGCGGTGCACGTCGGCCTGCTGTTCCTGTTCGGGCAGCCCGAGTGGCGGCCGATCCTCACCGGCTACCTCGGCGTGCTGCTGATGGGCAGCTGCTTCCTCTCGCTCGGGCTCTTCATCTCGAGCCTGACCAAGAACCAGATCGTCGCCGGCATGATCACCTTCGCGGTCTTCCTGATGTTCTGGGTCATCAACTGGATCGCGAGCTTCGCCGGTCCGACGATGCAGGTCGTCCTGAACTACCTGTCGATCACCGAGCACCTGAACGACTTCACCAGGGGCGTGATCGACACCAAGCACGTCGTCTACTACCTCTCGTTCATCGGGTTCAGCCTGTATCTCACGGTCCGCTCGGTCGACACCGAGCGGTGGCGAGGGTAAGAGCCATGCTGCAGTCACTACTCGGTGGTATCGGGTGGCTCGGGTCCGCCCTCGTCTTCGCGGCGGTCGCGGCCCGCTTCCTCAAGCCGGAGTGGGACCAGTACGCCATCTACGGCGCCTGGGCCGGCCTCGGCTGCATCCTCCTCTACGGCATCGGCCAGTGGCGTGACGTGCTGGCGTTCTTCCGGCGGCGGCAGGCGCGCTACGGGGCGCTCGCGACCATCAGCGTGCTGGTCGCGCTCGCGATCGTCGTCGCGGTGAACTACCTCGCCGCGCGCCAGAACAAGCGGTGGGACCTGACCGAGAGCAAGCAGAACAGCCTCTCGGAGCAGACCGTCAAGGTGCTGAAGGGGCTCGACGCGCCGGCGACGTTCACGGTCTTCGATCGCCAGGGCAACCTCGATCGCTTCCGTTCCCGGCTGGACGAGTACGCCTACCAGAGCTCGCAGGTGTCGGCCGACTATGTCGACCCCGACACCAAGCCGGTCATCGCGCGGCAGTACAACATCGACGCCTACGGCACCGTCGTCGTCGAGTACAAGGGACGGCGGGAGCGGGCGACCTCGGACAGCGAGCAGGACCTCACCAATGCGCTCATCAAGGTGATTTCCGGGAAGGCGCGCTCCGTCTACTTCGTGCAGGGGCACGGCGAGAAGAACCCGACCGTCACCGACCGTGGCGGCTACAGCGCCATCGCCGCCACGCTGAAGCGCGACAACTACGCCGTCGAGACGCTGGTGCTCGCGCAGCAGAAGGACGTGCCGGACGAGGCGACGGCCGTCGTGCTCGCCGGGCCGACGAGCGACCTGCTGCCGGAGGAGGCCGCGGCGCTGTCGCGCTACCTCGCGAAGGCGGGCAAGCTGATGGTGCTGCTCGACCCGTCGCTCGACGGGAAGATGTTGCCGAACCTGCAGGGGTTGATCCACGAGTGGGGCATCGACGTCGGGTCGAACATCGTCGTCGACATCAGCGGCGCGACCAACGACCCGAGCTTCGCCGTGGCGGCCAACTACCCGCCGCACCCGATCACCGATCGGTTCTCGGCGCTGACCCTCTATCCGGTCGCGCGGTCGGTCGCCGTGGTGCCCGCGGGCGTCAATGGACACAAGGCGCAGCCGGTCGTCGAAACGAGCCCGCGCAGCTGGGCCGAGGCGAACCTCGAGACGCTGAAGACCGGCGTCAAGATGGAGCCGGACAAGGGCGACACGCCCGGACCGATCACGATTGTGGCCGCCGTATCGGCACCGGTGACCGCCGCGGGCGACGCCACGCCGGCCGCTGACGCCGCTGATCCGGCCGCGGATCCTGACGCGCCGAAGCCCGAGAGCCGCCTGGTGGTCTTCGGGGACGCCGATTTCGCGAGCAACGCCTACGGCGGCGTCGAGGGGAACCCGAACCTCTTCGCGAACGCGCTCAACTGGCTGGCGCAGCAGGAGAACCTGATCGCGGTCCGCCCGAAGTCGGCGAACGACCGGCGCCTCGAGATGACCGCGCGCCAGCAGCAGGGCGTGCTCATCACCTCGATCTTCCTGATGCCGGCACTGGTGTTCGGCGTGGGCATCTACACCTGGTGGCGGAGGCGATAGGCGATGCGCCGCCTGGCCTCCACGCTCGGCCTCGTGCTCGTCCTCGCCGGCCTCGGCGGGTACATCTACTTCATCGACAACCGGACACCGGCCGTCGATCCGGACGCGAAGGCGAAGGCCTTCGACGTGAACGCCGGGGACATCGAGGAGATCGAGATCGCGGTCACCGGTGGTGACACGTCACGCCTGAAGCGCGAGGGGAACGGGTGGGTGCTGGTCGACCCGGTCCGGGCGACCGCCGACGGCTCCGAGATCTCCAACATGGCGTCGACACTCGCCGCGCTCGACGTGCAGCGGGTGGTCGACGAGACGCCGGTGAGCCTCGGGCAGTTCGGCCTCGACACCCCGCACCTGCAGATCTCCTTCCGCGCGAAGGGGCAGCAGGCGTTCAGCCGCATCCAGATCGGCGACAAGACCCCTACGGGTGGCGACGTCTACGCCAGGCGCCCCGACGAACCGAAGGTCTTCCTCGTCTCGTCGTTCCTGGAGGAGACGTTCCGGCGCAATGCGTTCGACCTGCGCGACAAGACGCTCATCCGTTTCGATCGCGAGAAGGTGCGCGGCGTGGAGCTCACGAGCGGACCGACGACGATGGGCCTGACGCGCACGGGGACGAACTGGAGCCTCGTGAAGCCGGCCCCGATGCGCGCCGACTACGGCGCGGTCGAAGGACTGATCACGAGCCTCTCGGCGACGCTGATGCAGAAGTTCGTCGCCGACGACGCGACGCCGGCGGAGCTCGCGCAGTACGGCCTGACGACACCTTCGGCCGTGGCGGCCGTGGTGCTCGAGGACGGCTCGCGCGTGACGCTGACCCTCGGCCGGACCGAGAACGCCGAGACCTACGCCCGGGTGTCGGGGTCGCCGGCGGTGGTGATGGTCGCACCCACGATCGTCAACGACCTGAAGAAGCCGGTCGCCGACTACCGCCGCCGCGACCTGTTCGACATGCGCGCCTTCAGCGCCACGTCGGTGGCGCTCACGCGCGGCACGCAGCGGGTCGTGCTGACGCGTGAGACCGGCACCGACGGCATGTCGACGTGGAAGAACGGGGCCGGCACCGTGCTCGGGCGTGACGCGGTCGAGGGGCTCATCACGAAGCTCGCGAACCTGCGCGTGCAGGACTTCGCGGCGAAGGCTGACGCGGCGCTGAAGATGCCGACGCTGACCGTCTCGGCCCACTTCGGCGAGAACAAGGGTGAAGACCGCACCGAGGCGGTGACGCTCGCGAAGGCGGGCACGTCGCTGGTCGCGAGCAGACCTGACGAGCCGGGGTCGCTGGCGGTCGGTCCCGCCGCCCCGCTCGACGAGATCCTGAAGGACCTCGACGCCCTCAAGTGATCGCCCGGCCATGAGCACCC
>CANIAI010000097.1 GCA_947465275.1 Acidobacteriota bacterium
CCCTGCGCGGTGGCGTCATCGACGCGGCGGGCCAGTCGTTCGAGCGTCGCCGCCAGTGCCTCGGCGCGGGCGAGGTCGACCCGGAGCGTGGCGGTCACCTCGTCCGCCAGCGCGATGAGGCGGGCAGGCGTGGCGGCGGCGTTCACGCGAGGCCGGCCCTGCGCAACTGGCTCTGCAGCTTCTTCAGGCACCGGCCGCGGATGAAGCCGATCGAGCCGGTCGCGAGGCCGAGTTCCTCGGCGATCTCCGCGTAGGGGCGCGGCGGCTGCTCGAAGAAGAGCAGCTCGACGAGCCGGCGGCAGCGCTCGTTCAGGTCGGCCACGGCATCGCGGATCCCCTGCTCCTGCTGGGCCTGCTCGATGACGTCGTCATCGGTGCCGGCCAGGCGTTCCGCCGGGGCATCGTCGAGGTCGGTGCCCTCGCGGTGGAACCGCTGGAGCCGTTCGCGCTTCCAGTGGTAGCTGCGGTGCCGGGCGACGGTCGCGATCCAGCCCGGCAGGCTGTCGACCTGACGCAGGGAGGGGAGCCCGTTGTAGAGCTCGATGCAGACCGCCTGAAAGACGTCGTTGGCGTCGTCGGCCGAGGCGCCGAACTTCAGCGGGATCGAATAGATGAGGTTCTTGTACTTCGCGAGCAGCGCCGACCATGCGTCGCTGTCCCCCGCGAGGCACGCATCGACGAGACGCCGGTCGCTCCAGGTGCGATCGGGGCCAGCTTTCGGGGTACGGAGCACTGTCACGGAAACCCGATCTTCCCACGGCCGGGCTGCTTTCGCGATCCCGGTCGTGCAGTTCAGCGCCGGAGCATGCAGGCGCCGGTGGCATCGCCGCGATCGCCGTGCTTGACGCCGGGCCGAGACACTACTATCATCCCGGCACTTATCCGGAGCCGCGCGCCCGTTCGGGCGCCGCCGGCTCCTTCGTCCGCGGTTGCCTCATCGCTGCCCGTCATTCCGACCGGAGCGACCGCGGGCCAGACCCCCGGGTGCCTGCGTGCGGGCGCCCCGTCTCATAGCGGCTCCGTCGTTCGGTTCATCGTGTCCGTGGCCCTCTTCGTTCGTTGTGTGGGTGCAGTGGATTACGTGGACTCCCAAAGGAGACGCAGCATGGGCAGACTCCGGACAGTCGGGCTATCCGTCCTCGTACTCGTCGTCGCGGCCCTGATGGCCCCGTCGGTGGCCGTCGCGCAGGCGACCCTCGCCGGCGTGGTGAAAGACACGTCAGGCGCGGTCCTCCCGGGCGTGACCATCGAAGCGGCCAGTCCCGTCCTGATCGAGAAGGTCAGGACCGCCGTCAGCGATGGCAACGGCCGCTTTCAAATCACCGAACTGCGTCCCGGCGCCTACACGGTGACCTTCACGTTGACCGGCTTCAGCACCGGCAGGCGCGAAGGGGTGCAGCTCAGCGGCAGCGGCACGACCACCGTCGACATGGAGATGCGCGTCGGCTCCCTCGAGGAGACCGTCACCGTCACCGGTGAGGCGCCGGTCGTCGACACCCAGTCGGTCGCGAAGCAGCAGGTGCTCAGCAGCGACACGGTGAACGCACTCCCGACGGCGCGGAACTACTTCGGCCTCGCCCGGATGATCCCGGGGACGAGCGGCGGCGGGAACGACGTCGGCGGCTCGAACATCCAGCAGGTCGGGCAGAGCGTCACGGTGCACGGCAGCAAGAACACCGACCAGCGCATCACCGCCAACGGCGTGAACACGATGACGCTGCAGGCCGGCGGCAACATCGGCGGCCAGACGCCCGATCTGGGCTCAGCGGCCGAGGTGACCGTCGACACCACCTCGCTGGCGGCCGACCTGCCCACCGGCGGCGTCCGGGTGAACTTCATCCCGCGCGACGGCGGCAACCAGTTCTCGGGTCAGACCTTCTTCACCTTCTCGAACGACAGCCTGCAGGGCGACAACTACACCAGCACCCTCAAGGCGGCGGGTCTCGGCACGCCGAACAAGATCGTCAGCAACTACGACGTGAACGAGTCGTTCGGCGGCCCCATCAAGAAGGACAAGGTCTGGTTCTGGTTCTCGACCCGGTACAACAAGGTCGAGAACCAGGCGGCGATCTTCAACAACCTCAACGCCTTCAACCCCAACGAATGGCTCTACGTGCCCGACACGAACCAGCCGGGCACGCTGCGCGGGAACCAGTTCAACAGCAGTGTCCGTGTCACCTATCAGGTGTCGCAGAAGGTGAAGATCGCCGGCACCTACAAGGCCGACAAGTGGTGCGCGTGTCCGAACGCGATTGCCGCGACGCTCGCCCCCGAGGCGGCCCGTGAGTTCCGGTTCCCCCGCCTGCGGCAGGAACACGCCGAGCTGACGTCGCCGCTCACCAACAAGCTGCTGTTCGAGGCGGTCGGCCTGCACCTGTTCGAGCGCTGGGGCAACATGCACCTGCGCCCGGCGACCGGCTCGATCACCGATGCCCAGGCGGCGACCTACCCGCAGATGATCTCGGTGCTCGAGCAGAGCAACAACCTCCGCTACCGCTCGAACAGCGTCTACAGCAACACGCACGTGCCTGACTTCGCTTTCCGGACGTCGTTCGCATACGTCACCGGCTCGCACGCGGTGAAGGTCGGCTTCAACAACACCTCCGGACGGCTCAACGAGTACAACTACACGCTGCAGCCCGTCTCGTACATCTTCAACAACGGCGTGCCGAACACCATCACGCAGTACGCCTATCCGTTCCGGAACATCACGAAGCTGGATCGCGACATGGGGCTCTACGTCCAGGACCGCTGGACGCTCAACCGCATGTCCATCAACGGGGCCGTGCGCTTCGACAACTTCAAGACGAGCTTCCCCGAACAGACGCTCGGGGCCACCTACTTCACGCCGAACCGGAACCTGACCTTCCCGGCGGCCGACAACATCAACTGGAAGGACATCACCTATCGCAGCGGCTTCGTCTACGACGTGCTCGGCAACGGCAAGACGGCCGTGAAGGTCGCCTTCAACAAGTACCTGCTGGGGCAGACGCTGAACGGCCTCGGACGTGATCCGAACCCGTCGTTGGCGCTGGCGAACCAGACGAACCGCTCCTGGGCCGACGCGAATCGCGACTACGTCCCGCAGTGTGACCTGCTCAACCCGACCGCCAACGGCGAGTGCGGCCAGATCGCGACGGCCGCCTTCGGCTCGACCGTGCCCAGCGCCACGTTCGACCCCGACCTGATCAGCGGCTGGAACCACCGCCAGGCGAACTGGGAGTTCTCCACGTCGGTGCAGCACGAGATCATGCGCGGCGTGGCCGTGGACGTCGGCTACTTCCGCCGCATCTGGGCGAACTTCCGCGTGACCGACAACCTGCTGGTGACCCCCGCGGACTTCACCGAGTTCTCGATGACGGTGCCGACCGACTCGCGGCTGCCCAACAGCGCGCAGACGGTGACCGGCCTCTTCAACGTCGTGCCCGCGAAGTTCGGGCAGACGCAGAACTACAACACGCTCGACAGCAAGTACGGCGAGCAGCAGGAGCACTGGAACGGCTTCGACGTGACGCTGAACGCCCGCATCCAGAACGGGCCGCAGTTCCAGGCCGGCCTCAGCTCGGGCAAGAAGATGGAGGACAACTGTGACGTCGTCGCCAAGCTGCCCGAGATGCTGCTGTTGACCGCCGGCGGTGATGTGTCCGACACGCCGAACGCGCCGACCAACGTCTGGCGGCCGGCGCAGTACTGTCACCGTGAGGAGTCGCTGCAGACCCAGTTCAAGGGCTATGGCGTCTACACCCTGCCGAAGGTGGGGGTGCAGGTGTCCGGCACCTTCCGCAGCGTGCCAGGGACGACGCTGGCGGCGGCGTACACCGCGAACAACGCCTACCTGGCGTCGAGCTCGACCCTCGGCCGCCCCCTCGCGGGAAACGCGGCGAACATGGTCGTCCTGCTCACCGATCAGACCACCCGCTACACCGAGCGCCGCAACGAACTGGATCTCCGGTTCGGCAAGGTGCTGCGGTACGGCAAGGCCCGGTCGGTCGTCAGCTTCGACCTGTTCAACGCGCTGAACACGCCGGCGGTCATCAACCAGAGCCAGGCGTACGCGACCTGGCTCCGGCCCACCGAGATCCTCAACGCGCGCGTCGCGAAGATCAGCGCGACCTTCGAGTTCTAGCCTCCCCCTGCCGACATCCCGGACCGGATGGTCCGGGGTGTCGGCCCGTCCCACCTGAGGCGTCCCCCCCCAGGCGTCCCGCTGCTGCGCGGGCTCGTCACGCGAGATACAGCATCTCGACGCACCGCCGATTACCGGGGCGTCGAGTTACGCGTGATGCCCACGCCGCCTGCCGTTGCACGTCGTGTCGTCGCCCCGCACCGGAGTGCGCGGTCGTGGTCGCGAGACCCTGCCGGATCCGTGCGGACGGGGCACACCTGGCGGCCCTCACCGTCCGCCGTACCGCGGCCGTCGCCCGTGCGGGGTGTCGCGTGAGCAGCATCGGCCCCGTCGGCGCCTCCGGGCTCTACACGACCGCACCGGTCCTCTCGACGACCACCGACATCTCGGGGTTCACGTCCGATCAGATCCGCTCGCTGACCACCACGCAGGTCGCCTCGCTGACGACGGCGCAGGTGGCCTCGATCGCGACCGACGCGGTCGCCGGCCTGACCGTCCGGCAGGTGCAGGCCCTCGGGACACGCGGCATCGGCGCCGTGACCACGGAGCAGATCCAGGCGCTGTCGACCGGCCAGTTGAACGCGCTCACCCGCACCCAGTCGGGTGCCCTGTCGAGCAGCCAGCTCAATGCGCTCACCTCGGATCAGGTCGAGGGACTCAGCCTGGCGCAGATTGCCGGGCTGAACGTCTCGCAGCTCGGTGCCGTGTCGACCGCCCAGATCTCGCACCTGAGCGGCCGGCAGATGCAGGCGCTCACCACCAGCCAGGTGGCGGGGCTCAGCACCACGCAGGTGGCCGCGCTCGGCACCGGGCAGGTCGCCAGCCTGAAGGTGTCGCAGATTCGGGCGATCGAGACGGCCGACCTGCGCGTGATGGGAGACGGGCAGATTGCCGCCCTGTCGCGAGGCCAGGTGGCCGCGCTGACCTACGCCCAGGTGGCGGCGCTGCAGGACTCCCAGGTCGCCGCCATCGAGACGCAGGACCTCAACGTCCTCTCGACCACCCAGCTGTCGGCGCTGTCGACCGCGCAGATGCGGGCGCTCGGCACCGACCAGATCGCGGCACTCACCCCGGGCCGTATCGCGGCGTTCTCGACCGCGCAGGTCGCGGCCCTCAGCTCCGACCAGCTGCGCGCCCTCTCGCCGCAGCAGATCGGCTCCCTGACCAACGCGCAGATCGTCGCGCTGTCGAGCGCCGCCTTCGACGCGCTCGACGACAGCCAGCTCGCCAGCCTGTCGGCCCGTCAGGTCGCGGCGATCGAGACCGTCGACATCGCGAGCCTCGCGTCCGGGAAGATTGCCGCGCTGACTGCCGGCCAGGTGGCGAGCCTCACGTCGGCCCAGCTGCGCGCGCTCGGTGACGGCCAGATTGCCGCCATCGAGACGGGCGACCTGTCGGCGCTGCGGCGCAACCAGTGGGCGGCGTTCACGTCGACGCAGGTGCAGGCCTTCAGCACCGACCAGATCGCGAGCCTCGGACGTCCGCAGATCGCCTCGCTGTCGACCGCCGACGTCGCGGCGCTGACGACCGAACAGCTGGCGGCGATCACGGGCAGCCGGCTGCAGGCGCTGAACGCGAGCCAGATGGCGGCGCTGACCACCGAGCAGCTCGCCTCGCTCAGCACCGACCAGATCGTCACGCTCAAGGCGGGGCAGGTAGCGAGCATCGGCGCGTCACGGTTCGCGGCGCTCGGCAGCGAGCAGGTCGCCGCGCTCACCGGCGAGCAGGCCGCGCAGCTCACCACGGCGCAGCTGCGGGCGCTCGATGCCACCCAGGTCGCGGCCATCGCGACCGAGAGCGTGGGGCGGCTGGCGCCGCGCCAGGTGCAGGCGTTCTCGACCGACCAGATCCAGGCGCTGTCCACCGGGCAGGTACTGGCGCTCGACGGCCACCAGATTCACGCGCTGACCACGGAGCAGGCCGCGGCGCTCACCACCGCCCATTGGGGCGTGTTCACCACCGAGCAGGTGCGGGCGTTCAGCACCGCGCAGGTGGCGGCGCTCACCTCGGACCAGCTGCAGGCCGCCGGCTCCGATCAGCTCGGCGCCCTCGACGCCCGGCAGATCGCCGCCCTGCGGACGTCGGCGGTTTCGGCCCTCTCGAGCGACCAGCTCGGGGCCTGGTCTTCGCGGCAGATTGGCGCGCTGACCACGGCGCAGGTCGTCTCGCTCGACCCGGCCAGGCTCGGGGGGATCGGCACCGACGCCATCCACGGGCTGACGCGTGACCAGATTGCGGCGCTGACGACCGCGCAGGTGCAGTCGCTCTCGACCGACCAGGTGGCCGCGCTCACGACGCGCCAGATCATGGCGTTCGACCAGGACGGCCTGGAGTCGCTGACCAGTGACCAGATCGCGGCGCTGACCAGCGAGCAGGTGGCATCGCTCACCGCGACCCAGATCGACGACCTGACCACGGCGCAGATTCAGGCGATCGAGACCGACGACCTGCGCGCCCTGCGGGCGAAGCAGCTGCAGGCGCTCACGACCGCGCAGGTGCGGGCGCTGACGACCGACCAGGTGGGAGCCATCCGCTCCAACCAGATAGCGGGACTCGGCACCACCCAGATCCGCGCCTTCAGCACCGACCAGGTCGAGGCGCTCAGCACCGAACAGCTGGCCGCGCTGCGGGCGGCGCAGGTGCGCAGCTTCAGCACCGGACAGATTGCGGCGCTGCTCACCGACCAGGTACGTGGGCTGACGGGCAGCGCGCTCGCCTCGCTGACGACCGACCAGGCCCGGAGCTTCACGACCGACCAGATCGAGGCGCTCTCGACCGGCCAGATCGCCGGGCTCCGGACGGCGACGCTCGCCTCGCTCACGACGACGCAGATCAACGCGCTGACGACCGACCAGGTCGTGGCGCTGACGGGCAACGAGATCCGCGCGCTGACGACCGGACAGCTCCAGGGGCTCTCGACCAGCCAGATCGCGGCGGTCGAGACGCGCGACATGACGTCGTTCAGCTCGGTGCAGCTGAACGCGCTGGCGAGCGACCAGGTGCAGGCGCTGGGCACCGACCAGGTTGCCGCGCTCTCGATCGGCCAGCTCCAGTCACTCGACCTCGATCACGTGGCCGCGCTGACGACCGACCAGGTGGCGGGCCTCACCACGCGGCAGGTGCGCAGCCTGACCACCCAGCAGGTGGCGGCGCTGTCGACCGAGCAGATCGCGGCGTTCGAGACCGCCGACATCGCGGTGCTCACGACCCCACAGCTCCGGGCGCTGCAGGGCACGCAGATCGCCGCGTTGAGCACCGACCAGGTCGCGAGCCTGCGCGTCACCCAGATGAGCGCGTTCGGCACCGAGCAGGTGACCGCGTTCACGACCGGGCAGATGCAGGCGATCACGACGGCTGCCATCGCCGGACTCGGCACCGCGCAGGTCGCGGCGCTCTCGAGCGATCAGGTGCAGGCGCTCACCGACGCGCAACTCGTCGCCCTCACCGGCAGCCAGGTGGCGGCGTTCGACCCCGACCAGGTGGCGGCCCTCTCCACACGCCAGTTGAACGCCCTCGAGACGCGTGACATCGCGTCGCTCTCGTCGGCGCACCTGGCCGCCCTCAGCACCGATCAGCTCGCCGGCCTCGACGCGACCCACGTGGCCGCCCTGAACGTCTCGGCCCTGGCGGGGCTCGACTCGGCGCAGGTGCAGGCGCTCGGCACCGACCAGATCATCGCCCTGACCGAACGGCAGTTCGCCGCCCTCGACAACGACCAGGTGGCCGCGTTCACCACCGACCAGATCGTCGCCATCGAGACGAAGGACCTGGTGGCGATGACGGCGGCGCAGTGGTCGAGTCTCTCGACCGCACAACTCCAGGCGCTCGGCACCGGCCAGATTCGCGCGATCGAGACGCTCGATCTTGTCGCGCTGACCACGGCGCAGGTGCAGGCGCTCGGCACCGACCAGCTCGACGCCCTCGGCACGCAGCACTTCGCGGTGCTGAC
>CANIAI010000098.1 GCA_947465275.1 Acidobacteriota bacterium
AACTTGTCGACCGCCTTCATCAGGCCGATGTTGCCTTCCTGAATCAGGTCGAGGAACTGGAGCCCGCGGTTCGTGTACTTCTTCGCGATCGAGACGACGAGGCGGAGGTTCGCCTCGACCAGCTCCTTCTTCGCCTGCTCGGCCTGGGCCTCGCCGCGCCCGATGACCTCGATCGTCCGGCGGAGGCGCTCGGGCGTCTCCTCCAGCTCGTCGATCATCGTCTTGACCTGCGCCTTGAGCTCCTTGTGCTTCCGGAGGAGGTTCTTCTTCTCCTCTTCCTTCAGCTTCGGCCCGCGGGCCTTGACCTTCGGGTTGAGCACCCGATCGATCCCGTCGGCCTCGCGCTGCACGCGCTGCACGGCATCGACGGCGTCCTTGACCTCTTCGATCAGCCGGCGCTTGATCGTCTCGGTGAACTCGATGTCACGGATGCGGCGGGAGACGTCGATGCGGGCGCGCAGCGTCTTCCAGCGGGCCTTGCGGTACTTCGGCTTTTCCTTCTTCGGCGTTTCCTCGAGCTTCTCGGCGAGCTTCAGGAAGCTGGCGCGCGCCTTCCGCACCAGCTCGATCTCGCCGAGCACTTCTTCCTTGCGCTCCTCGATCACCTCGTCGGTGATCTCCTCGTCGCTGAAGATCACGAGCTCGCGGATGGTGCGGTCGCCGCCGCGCAGCTGCTCGCCCATGATGCCGATGCGGCGCGCGATGGTCGGCGTGCGCGAGATCGACTTGATGACGGCGAGCTTGCCGCGCTCGATGCGCTTGGCGATCGCCACCTCGCCCTCGCGGGTGAGCAGCGGCACCGTGCCCATCTCGCGGAGGTACATCCGGACCGGGTCGTTCGTCTTGTCGAGGGCGCCCGGCGTCAGGTCGAGCTCGGGACCGTCCTCGTTACCGTCGCGATCGAAGTCCTTCTCGCCTCGGTACGCCTTGTCGGAATCCACGATCTCGATGCCCGCGCTGCCGAACGCGTTGAACAGCTCATCGAGGTCCTCTGAAGAGGTGATCTCCGACGGGAGCATCTCGTTGACCTCGTCGTAGAGAAGGTAGCCCTTCTCCTTGCCGACTTGGATCAGCTGACGTACTTCGTCGTATTTCTCTTCGATCGACAAGGTCATTCCTCCGATATGACGAGTGCCTGTATCCGTCGTGCGAGTTCACCCTTGCGGGTCAGCAGCGCATCCATCGCGGGGCTGTTCGCCTCTCCGTTCCGCTGCAGCTGATCGATCTCGCGCTGCAGGGCGCCGCGGGTTCTCTCGTAGCTGCCGCGCCTGATCTCGCGCACACACGAGCCGAGCCCGAGGGTTGGCGGCTCGGGTTCGCTCGCGACGGCGGTGACCAGTTGAGCGTCTCCCATGGTGAGACGCTCAAGCAGGACTGCTGGAGAGAACTTCTTATCTTCGTTCAGTTGCAGCGCCAGATCCAGCACCGATCGAGCGGCGAGGCCTTCAAGTTCGCTGATCGAAAGCGTGCCAAGTGCCTCGAGCGCGGGCTGCGGGTGATGGATGAGCGCCCAGAGCAGCCCCTTTTCCGCCTTCGTCACCCGCGCGAACGCCGTGGCGGCGTCGTGCCGCGGGCGATCGGGGGTGCCGCTGGCCGCGTGTGGCGACCGCCCCGGCTGGTTTGACGCGGTGTTCGGCGCCAATCGTCGCAGTTCCGCGAAAATCGAGTCACCCGAGACGCCGGCGCGCCCGGCGAGCATTTCGACGAACAGCTCGCGGCGGACGCGTTCGGTCAGGCGGCTGCCGACCGGCAGCATCTCCTCAACGAGGCGCGCGCGTCCCTCCGCGGTCGACAGGTTGTGGCGCGCCGCGGCCCGGTCGAGCAGGTATTCCAGGTAGGGGCGTGACTGCCGCAGGATCTCGGCGTAGCCCGCGTGCCCGTGCTTGCGGACGTAGGTGTCGGGGTCGTCGCCCGGCGGCAGCACCGCGACGTTCACCTCGAACCCTTCGGCCACCAGCATCTCGCACGACTTCTCGGCAGCCCCCTGGCCGGCGGCGTCCGGGTCGAAGCTCAACACCACCTTGCCGGCGAACCGGCGCAGCTGCTGCGCCTGCTGCGGCGTCAGCGCCGTGCCGCACGACGCGACGGCGGGGAAGCCGGCCTGATGCACCGCGCCGAAGTCGAAGTAGCCCTCGACGAGCACGGCGAAGCCCCTGGTGCGCATCGCCGCCTTGCTCAGGTTGAGGCCGTAGAGCGTGCGCCCCTTCGAGTAGATCGGCGTCTCGGGCGAGTTGAGGTACTTCGGCTGCTGGTCGGGGTCGATCGAGCGGCCGCCGAACGCGATCACCGAGCCGGTGTCGCGGCAGATGGGGATCATCAGGCGGTTGCGGAACCGGTCGACGATCGAGCCGTCGTCGCGCTGCACGGCCAGGCCGGCGCGCGCGATGAGCGCCGGCGAGTAGCCCGCCTTGCGCAGCGCCTGGATCATCGGGTCGCGCCCGGGCGGCGCGAAGCCGATGCCGAGCGCCTCGATCGTCGCGTCGGTGAGCCCGCGCTCCGCCAGCTGCTTGCGCACCCGCGCGGCGGCCGGCGTCGCGAACTGCTCGCGGAACCAGGCAGCCGCGACCTCGTGCACCTTCAGCAGCGACTCGCGCTCGGCCGCGCTGGCGCGCTGCTCGTCGGTCTGGTCCTCGGGCTCGGGAATCGAGAGGCCGAAGCGGCTGGCGAGCTGCTTCACCGCGTCCTGGAAGCCGACCTTGTCGTGCAGCTCGAGGAACTTGAAGACGTCGCCGCCGACGCCGCAGCCGAAGCAGTGGAAGAAGCCGCGCTCGCGGTTCACGTGGAACGACGGCGTCTTCTCGCCATGGAACGGGCAGAGGCCCTTGTAGGTCGCCCCCGTGCGCCGCAGTGACACGTAATCCTGGATCACGGTCACGATGTCGGCCTGCGCCTTCAGGTCCTCGATGAAGTGCTGGGGGAAGAGGGCCATCGGCTAGTCCTTCAGCTCGACGACGGTCGCGCCGCCGCCCCCCTGCTCCTGCGGCGCCAGCGCGTAGGTGGCGACGAGCGGGTGGTGCTTGAGGAAGTCGGCGATCGCCCGTCGGAGCTGCCCCGTGCCGTGCCCGTGCACGATGCGCAGGCTCCGCTGGTCGGCCAGCGACGCCGCGTCGAGGAACCGCTCGGCGCGGGTGAGCGCCTCCTCGACGTTGCAGCCGATCACGTTCAGCTCCGACAGCAGGGCGTCGCGCGGCTGCAGGTCGACGTTCACGTTGACGGTCGCCTTCTTCCCGGACGACTTCCCCCCGATCACCCGCAGGTCACGAATCGGTGCCCGCAGCCGCTTGCCGCGCACGTCGATCTCGGCCTGCTTGCCCTGCAGTTCGACGACGATTCCTTCGAGGCCGAGCCCGCCGACGATGACGCGCACCCCCGGTTCGATCGGCGTGTCGGGCGGCGGCGGAGGCGCCGCGGGCGTCGGGACGGTCGTGCCGTCCTTCAGCTTCGCCACCACCGCGTCGATCGCCGCGCGCGCCTCGCTGCGCACGAGCCCGGTCTCGCCCGTGGTGATGAGCGGGCGCGCCTTCCCGTCCGTCCCGTCTCCCGCGGCCCGCGAGCCGGGCCGCAGCGTGCCGCCCGCGAGCGTGTGCTGCTTCGCCGCCGCCTGCGAGAGCGCGGTCGCGTGCTGCTTCAGCGCTTCGAGCACCGCGTCGATCTCGCGCTTCGCGTCCCTGACCTGGTCGTCGACCTTGGACGACACGCGGCGGCGCAGCGCCTCTTCGCGCTCGGTCAGCGACGCCTCGCGCGACTTCAGCATCCGCTCGGTGCCGGTGACGGCCGCGCGCTCGCGATGCAGCTCCTTGCGCTCGCGTTCGAGACGGCGCAGCTCCTCGTCGACCCGCGCGAGATGCTCGTTCAGCTGCTTCTCGCCGTCCGACAGGTTGTTGCGCGCGGCGGCCACGACCGGTGCGGGCATGCCGAGCCGCTTCGCGATCTCGATCGCGAGGCTGCGTCCGGTCGAGCGATAGATCAGCCGATAGGTGGGGGCGAACGTCTCGGGATCGAAGCCGAAGCCGGCGCTCACGACCCCGTCCGTCGTCGACGCGTACGACTTCAACGCGTCGTAGTGCGTGGTCGCGACCAGGTGCGCCCCGCGCGTGCGGAAGTGGTCGATGACCGCGATGCCGAGCGCGCCGCCCTCGGCCGGGTCGGTGCCGGCGCCGATCTCGTCGAGCAGCACGAGCCCGGGGAGCGCGAGCTGCCGCTCCATCGAGACGATGTTCGTGATGTGCGCCGAGAAGGTGCGGAGGCTCGCGGCGAGCGACTGGTCGTCGCCGATGTCGGCGAACACCGAGCGGAAGACCGGCAGGCGCGAGCCCGGCTCGGCCGGGATGTGCAGCCCCGCCTGCGCCATCAGCACCAGCAGGCCGGCCGTTTTGAGCGCCACCGTCTTGCCGCCGGTGTTCGGGCCGGCGATGACGAGGATGCGCGTGGGCGGCACCAGCTGGATGTCGACCGGGACGACGCTGCTGCGAGGAGCCGCGCCGCTGGCCCGCACCTCGCCGCTCGCCGCCCGCAGCACCAGCAGCGGATGCCGGGCCGCCTGGACGTCGAGCGTGCCGTCGGTGGTGAGCACCGGCTCGGTGCCCCCGAGCTGCTCCGACAGCCGCGCGCGCGCCTGAATCACGTCGAGGTCGGTGGCGACGCCGGTGGTCTGCTGCAGGTCGCCCGAGCGGGCGCGAAACAGGTCGGTGAGCGCGACGAGGATGCGGTAGACCTCCTCGGCCTCTTCCTGCTCGAGGGCGACGATGTCGTTGTTGATCTCGACGGTGCCGAGCGGCTCGAGGTACAGGCTCGCGCCGCTGGCGGAGGAGCCGTGGATGATGCCCGGAATCGCGCCGCGGTGCTCGGCGCGCACGACGAGCACGTAGCGGCCGTTCCGGTCGGTGACGACCTGGTCCTGCAGGTACTTCGCGGTGTCGCGGCCGCGCAGGAAACCGTCGAGCGTGCTCCGCAGCTTCGAGCGCTGCGCCCGCAGCCGGCTGCGGATCGACGCGAGCGCCGGCGTCGCGTTGTCGGCGACCTCGCCCGAGGGATCGATCTTCCGCCGCACGTCGGCGATCTCGTCGCGGAACGAGGCAATCCCCTCGACCAGCCGTTCGAGGATGGGGAAGTCTCCGCCCGCATGCCGGATCGCGCTGCGGCACGACTCGATCGAGTCGAGGTAGTCGGCGAGGGCGATGAGCCGGAGCGGTTCGAGCGGGCGTCCCTCGACGCCGAGCGCGCCCAGCAGGTCGAGCAGGTCGGCCGGGGCGCGGAGCGGGAACCCGGGATGCCGCGCGAGGAAGCGCACCCCTTCCGTCGTGGCGCGCTGCGCCGCGGTCACCGCCGTGGCGTCGGTGCGCGGCACGATCGCCTCGAGCGCCAGCCGTCCCGTCGGCGTGACGGCATGGGCCGCCAGCGCCGAGACGACTCGGTCGAACTCGAGCGCGCGCAGCGCGCCGGCGGAAATGCCGGCTGGGGTCGAAGGGGTATGACTCACGGGGGTCTAGCGGAAGGAACTGTCCTTCAGCCTACCACCCCGGCCAATAGGGGCCTCGCCCGGCAACCCCGGCCCGCCGCTCAGAGGTGGTTGATGAGGCTGGCCATGCAGGCGGCGCCGAACCCGTTGTCGATGTTCACGACGGCCACCCCGTTGGCGCAGCTGTTCAGCATCCCGAGCAGCGCGGCGATGCCGCCGAAGCTCGCCCCGTACCCGATGCTCGTCGGGACGGCGATGACCGGCACCTTCACGAGCCCGGCGACGACGCTCGGCAGGGCCCCCTCCATGCCGGCGACCACGATGATCACCCGGGCCTGGTCGAGCCGCCCCTGCTCCCGCAGCAGGCGATGGAGGCCGGCGACCCCGACGTCGTAGAGACGTTCCACCGTGTTGCCCATGATGGTGGCGGTGACGGCGGCTTCCTCGGCCACCGGCAGGTCCGAGGTGCCGGCGCAGGCCACCAGCACCGTCCCGTTCCCGGGCGGAATCGTCCCCTGGTTCAGCGTGATGCAGCGGGCCTCCGGGTGGTAATTTGCCTCGGGAACCAGCTCGTGGACCGCCTCATACGCCTCGGGCGTCGCCCGGGTGACCAGCAGCGCCTGGCCCCGCGAGACGAGCCGTTCGGCGATGGCGGCGATGTGGGCCGGTGTTTTGCCTAGGCCGAGGATGACCTCCGGGAACCCCTGCCGGATTTCCCGGTGGGTGTCGAGCCGGGCGAACCCGAGGTTCTCGAGCGGGGCCGCGCGCAGCACCGTGCGAATCCGCGAGGTGGCGTCGGTCGGGTCGACGGTGCCGGCGCGAACGGCGTGGAGCAGCGACTGGAGCTCGGAATCGGTCACAACGCTTGGGTTTCTTTGACTTCAGGCAGCGCGGCCATATAATTTCAAGATTGTGCTGATTGCGGGTATCCCTACCGTATGACTGCCGCCGAGATCCTCATTCTCGCGACGTATTTCTTCGTCCTCGTCATTCTCGCCGCGTACGGGTGGCACCGGTACTACCTAGTGTACCTGTACATGAAGAACAAGGACAAGCATCCGGTCCCCGCCGGGCCGATGGCGGAGCTGCCGCGCGTCACCATTCAGCTGCCCATCTACAACGAGATGTACGTGGCCGACCGGCTGATCGACTCGGTCTGCCTGATGGACTACCCGCGCGAGCTGCTCGAGATTCAGGTGCTCGACGACTCGACCGACGAGACCCGGAACGTGGCGGAGCAGGCCGTGCGCCGCAACGTCGCGAGGGGCATCGACATCAAGTACCTGCACCGCACCGACCGCACCGGCTACAAGGCGGGCGCGCTCGAAGAGGGGCTGAAGGTCGCCACGGGTGAGTTCGTCGCGATCTTCGACGCCGACTTCATCCCGACCGAGGACTTCCTCCGCCGCACCGTGCCGTTCTTCGTCGACCCGAAGATCGCGCTGGTGCAGGCGCGCTGGGGTCACATCAACCAGGACTACTCGCTCCTGACGAAGGTGCAGTCGATCCTGCTCGACGCGCACTTCGTCCTCGAGCATGGCTCGCGCAACCGCGCCGGCCTCTTCTTCAACTTCAACGGCACGGCCGGTATCTGGCGCCGCACCGCGATTGCCGACGCCGGCGGCTGGCAGCACGACACGCTCACCGAAGACCTCGACCTGAGCTACCGGGCGCAGGTGCGCGGCTGGAAGTTCATCTTCCTGCCCGACCTCGTGGCGCCCGCCGAGGTGCCGGTCGAGATGAACTCGTTCAAGTCGCAGCAGCACCGCTGGGCGAAGGGGTCGATCCAGACCTGCCGCAAGCTGCTGCCGATGATCCTCCGGTCGAACCTGCCGCTCGGCGTGAAGATGGAGGCGTTCTTCCACCTCTCCGCCAACTTCAACTACCCGCTCATGTGCGTGCTGTCGGTGCTGATGGCGCCGGCGATGGTCATCCGCTACAACATGGGCTGGTACGAGATGCTGCTCATCGACGTGCCGCTGTTCCTCGCGGCGACGGCGTCGGTCGGCAACTTCTACATGGTCTGCCAGCGTGAACTGCACGAAGACTGGGTGACCCGCCTCAAGTACCTGCCGTTCCTGATGTCGGTCGGCATCGGGCTCGCCGTCAACAACACCAAGGCGGTGTTCGAGGCGATGTTCAACCAGCAGAGCGAGTTCGTCCGCACGCCGAAGTACCGCGTCGAGGGCGACGCCGACGAGTGGATCGGCAAGAAGTACCGCCAGAGCTTCGTCGTGCAGCCGATGATCGAGATGGCGCTCGGGCTCTACTTCACCGCCACGGTTTTCTACGCGCTCGCCAACGGTATCTACGGGACGCTCCCGTTCCTCGTGCTCTTCCAGGTCGGCTTCCTCTACATGGGGCTCACGTCCATCGTCCAGCAGTACACGGGGACGGAGGTCGTGCTCAAGCCGGCGACGGGCAAAGAAATCTAACCTTCACACAGCACGGCGCGCGGGAGTGCTCTGCACGCCACGCCGTCCTTTTCAGTCACATCTTGTCGCGCGGCGGGGACGGGCACCGCGGCCTGCCGTCGCGGATGCTGCGGGCGGGAACGGTCGCTCCGCTCGTACCCTGTCGCTCCCCG
>CANIAI010000099.1 GCA_947465275.1 Acidobacteriota bacterium
CAGAATCTGCGGGCTGTTCCACCTTCCGGAGAGACCAGACCATGAAGAGACTGCTCGTCCTCGCGGCGTTCGTCCTGCTCGCCGTCCCCACCAGTCAGGCGCACGCGCAGTACGCCGTGCCCCAGCAGACCTCGTTCGCGATGAACGCGGCCGAGCGCGCGAACCTGCAGCTCGTCCACGACTGGTGGCGCGACATCATGCAGCGCGGGAACCTCGATATCGCCTCGCACTACATGCCGGCCGACTTCATCTCGCGGAACCCGAACCTCGCGGCGGGGCGTGATGCGCTCGTGCAGGTGCTGCGCACGCGTCCCTCGCTGCTGCAGAACTACGACAAGCAGCGCGCGGGTACGCCGGAAGTCGAGTTCGCCAAGAACGATTACGTCTTCCTGATGTGGGCGAACTTCGTCATCGACCCGAAGGAACCCGCGAAGATCTTCAAGTACAACACCATCGACCTGTTCCGGATTGCCGGCGGCAAGATCGTCGAGCACTGGGACGGCGCGCACAAGAGCGTCGAGGGCGACTTCGGCCCGAAGAGCCAGGGCGGCGGCACCTACGTCCACTCGACGAACCTGAGCCCGAAGGAGCAGGAGACGAAGAAGCTCGGGATTGTCGAGTTCAAGGACATCCTGCAGTACGGGCAGACGGAACTCGCGTTGCAGGCGATGGCGCCCGGCTACATGCAGCACAACATGAACGTGCCAGGCGGCCGCGACAACTTCATCAAGAACTTCAGCACGCGTCCGAAGCTGCCGCTGAAGGACGCCTGGATCGCGCCGCCGACGCTCGAGCTGATCTCGGGCAACTTCTATCTCAAGTTCGACGAACGGATGGCGCCGGACCCGACGAACAAGGCGAAGATGGCGGTGTATTACCGGTTCGACATGGTCCGCGTCGACGATGCGCTCATCCAGGAACACTGGGACGTCGCCTTCCCCAACGGCATCACCCCGAGATAACGCGGTGCCCGCGCTCACGTCCGCGCGCGTCAAGGCGCGCGCGGCGGAGCTCGGCTTCGACCTGTGCGGCGTGGCGCCGGTGGGCGACCACGCCGAACTCGGGTTCCTCCGTGAGTGGCTGCACCGCGGGTACGCCGGCGAGATGGCGTGGCTGGCCGACTCGGTGGACCTCCGCGCCGATGTGCGGGCGCTGCTGCCCGCGGCCCGATCGGTCATCGTCACCGGCAGCCTCTACAACACCATTCCTGCCTCGGGCGACGTCCCGCCCGCCCCGGGTGACGCCCGCATCGCCCGGTATGCGCTCGGCGACGACTACCACGACGTCCTGAGGGCGCGCATCAACGCGCTCGTCGACGGGATGCACGCGGAGTCACCAGACCCGCTCGAGACGCGCGCCTTCGTCGACTCGGCCCCCGTGCAGGAGCGTGTCTACGCGCTATACGCGGGACTCGGCTGGGTCGGCAAGAACACCTGCATCATCAATCCCGAGGTCGGCTCCTGGTTTTTCCTCGCGGTCGTCATCTGCTCGCTCCCGCTCGAGCCCGACACGCAGGGACTTGACGGCTGCGGCACCTGTACGCGCTGCATCGATGCCTGTCCGACGGGCGCGCTGGTCGAGCCGTACGTGCTCGACGCGCGCCGCTGCCTGTCTTACCTGACGATCGAGCACCGCTCGGTGGTGCCCGAGCCGCTGCGCGTCCCGATGGGCGCCCACATTTATGGGTGCGACATCTGCCAGGCGGTGTGTCCCTACAACGGCGCCCCGCTCCTGTCGCAGGACGCCCACTGGCGCGCGCGTCCCGGGCTCGACTCGCCCTCGCTCGCGGAACTCTGGCTGCGCACCGATGACGAACTCCACGCGCTCGTGAAGGGGACGGCCCTGACCCGCGCCCGACTGATCGGGCTGCGCCGGAACCTCGCGATCGCCATCGGCAATGCCGGCGACCCTGACGCCGTCGCCGCGCTCTGCACGCCGAACGACGATCGCCCGTCTGCCGAGGATCCGATGGTGCGCGAGCACGTGGAATGGGCGCTCGACCAGCAGCGCCGTCGGCGCGAAGCCCCGCCGCACGGCAGCGTATGATGCAGGGCATGGCCCGTGACGCCGCCGCACCGCTGCTCCTGCTCTCGATGCCGCAGATGGCCGACCCGAACTTTGCCCGGTCGGTGATCCTGTTGTGCGACTACACGGAGGAGGGCGCGTTCGGCCTGGTGGTCAACCGGCCGATTCCCGAGCCCGCGTGGTCGATGATCAAGACCGAGCCGCCGATTCCGGTGAACCGCGACCTGAAGCTCTGGCTGGGCGGGCCGGTGGAACCACAGCGGGCATGGGTGCTGATGGCTGAACGGCACGGGTCCGACGAGGAACAGCGTGAGATCGTTCCGGGCCTGATCCTCTCGGTGTCGCAGGCGCTGACCCTGCAACTCCTGCAGGCGCCGCCGTCAACCCGCGAGCGCATCATCGTCGGGTACGCCGGGTGGGGACCGGGGCAACTGGAGCGGGAGATTGCCGCCTCAGGCTGGCTCACGCTCGACGTCGACCCGTCGTTGATCTTCGGTGTGCCGGCCGAGCAGATGTGGGAGACGGCCATCCGGCGTCTCGGCGCCGATCCGGCCGCGCTGCAGACCAGCCCCGGCGTCCACTGAGCCGTCCACCATGCAGACGCGCATCGACCCGCCTGGCCCGGTGCCTTCGCTCGAAACCCTCCGAGGAATGGCGGCGCGCTTCGCGCCCGTCGACCTCGGCGCCGACATCTCGAGCCTGCCGCCGGCCGAGCGGGCGGCGCTCGCCGCCCTCCTACGCGCGGCGCGCGTCTGCGACGTGCTGTTCCTGCGGCAGGTCTCCCCGGCGAACGAGGCGTGGCTGCTCGATCTGGTCGCCGACGAGTCGCCGCTCGGACGCGCGCGTCTCGACAACTTCCTCCTGAACCGCGGACCCTGGTCCCGGCTCGACGGGCAGGCGCCCTTCCTGCCGGGTGTCGGGGCGAAGCCGCCGCAGGCGAACTTCTATCCGGCCGGCGCCACACGCGACGGGGTGGAGGCGTGGCTCGCGTCGCTGCCCCCCGATGCGTACCGCGAGGCCACCGGCTTCTTCACGACGATTCGACGTCGACCCGACGGCGTGCTCGTCTCCGTTCCCTACGCGCTCGACTATCAGGGCGAGCTGGGGGAGGCCGCGTCGTGGCTGCGCCGCGCGGCCGCGCGCACCGGCGATGCCACGCTGCGGCGCTTCCTCGAGCTGCGCGCGGATGCCTTCACCTCGAACGACTACTACGACAGCGACGTGGCGTGGATGGAGCTCGAGAGCGCCATCGAGCCGACGATTGGCCCGGACGAGGTCTACGAGGACGAGTGGTTCAACTACAAGGCGGCGTTCGAGGCGTTCGTGACGGTGCGGGACGATGTCGAGACGGCGCGGCTGCAGCGGATTGGCGCCGAGCTCCAGTCGATTGAGGACCACCTGCCCATCGATGCGCGCTTCCGGAACCCCAGGCTCGGCTCGATGGCCCCCATCCGCGTCGTCAACACCATCTTCTCGGCGGGCGATGGCAATCGGGGCGTGCAGACGGCGGCCTTCAACCTGCCGAACGACGAACGCATCATCACGCTGAAGGGCGCCAAGCGCGTGATGCTGAAGAACAACCAGGAGGCGAAGTTCCGGATGGTCCTCGAGCCGATCGCGCGTGCCGCGCTGGCGCCGTCCGACCTGCGGTTCGTGACGTTCGAGGCGTTCTTCGCGCACATCCTGCTGCATGAGCTGATGCATGGGCTCGGGCCCCACGCGGTCGAGGTGGCCGGCCGTTCGACGACCGTGCGACAGGAGCTCAAGGAGACGTACAGCACGATCGAGGAGATGAAGGCCGACGTCTCCGGGCTGTTCGCGCTCCAGTTCCTGATCGACCGCGGACGGTTCGACGCCAGCCTGCAGGAGACGATGTACGTCACCTACCTCGCGTCGATGTTCCGCTCGCTGCGCTTCGGCCTCGACGAGGCGCACGGGCAGGGTGTCGCAATCCAGCTGAACAGCTTCCTCGACGGCGGCGGTGTGCGCGTCGCCCCGGACGGCACCTTCGGTGTCGATCCCCGCCGCATCCGCGAGAACGTCACCGCCCTCACCGGGCAGGTCATGACCATCCAGGCGACCGGAGCCTACGACGAGGCGCGCGGCCTGATCGCGCGCCTCGGGGTCCTGCGTCCGGAGGTCGCGGCGGTGCTGGCCCGGGTGAGCCACGTCCCGGTCGACATCCGTCCCAGGTTCGTCACGGCGAGCGAGCTGCTGGCCGGCTAACCTGCTGGAAACGAATGGCTTCAGGTCAGCCTGAGGCCCGAGACAAGCGGCGACAATTCTGACGAAGAATTCAGGTACTCTTCAGGACCCTTACCGGACCTGGTCGGCTAGTATTCCCCCAGAGTCAGTCCCCGGTTTCTCCATGGAGGAAACCTCATGAAGCGTAGTCTCGTTGTGTTGCTCATCGCCGGTGCATTCACCTTCGGCGCTCGGGCGTATGCGCACCACTCTTTCGCCGCGACCTACCTGGAAGACCAGGAGATGTCGATCGAGGGCGACCTGGTGCAGTTCCTGTATCGCAACCCCCACTCCTTCGTCCACGTGATGGCTCCCGAGCCGCAGACGAAGGAAATGGTCCGGTGGGCGGTCGAGTGGGGTGGCGGTGGTCAGCTTGGTCAGCAGGGTGTGACCCGCGAGACCCTCAAGCCGGGTGACCACGTGGTCATCACTGGTTCGCCGGGCCGCAACCCGGCCGACCACCGGCTGCGGATGCGCACCATCTTCCGGCCGAAGGACGGCTGGCGGTGGGGCGGCGTCGTCGACTAGACCACGCTCTGCGGTACTAGCTCTCGGCGGTCACGCGAGGTACCCGCGTGACCGCCGTTTTTCTTGTACGGCAACGCTTCTTGTACGGCGACGCTGGCTCTACTTCAGCCGCGCGACCGCCGTCCGCAGCCGCGAACTGCCCTCGGTGCCGCCCGGCGGCGGAGGGGTCGACTCGGTCCAGGCGAAGACCAGTTCATCGCCCTTTCGCGCGACGCGCGGATAACCCGTGGGCCGTCCGCCGTCCGCCGGCGAGACGCGAATGATCTCGCCGCGCGCGCCCGACGCCTCGATCCGTCGCGCCATGACCTCCGGTCGCTGTCCCGCCTTCCCCCCGACCCAGAGCGCGAGCGCGGAGCCGTCATCGAGCCGCTCGATATCGACGTAGCCCAGTGCGCCGCCGTCGTCCAGCCGGATGGGCGAGCCCCAGTTCCGCCCGGCGTCGTTCGAGAACGCCGCAAACGCCTGCCCCTGGTTGTCGCGCGACGTGAACCAGCCGACCACGACCGACCGCTCGTGCGCGCTCAGCATGGGGCCGTTGACGGGACACGCGTTGATGACCCAGCTGTCGTCGTGCACGGTCGTGGCCGGCGTCCAGCGCCCCTGCTCGAGGCGTGAGACGGCAATGTCGCGCACGTCCTTCGGGCTGCGGTCGCGGAACGCGGTGATGACGCCATCGGCCGTGACCGCGGCCGTCGTCGAGCAGCACTCGCAGACGCGGGTGTCGACCGCCGACTCCGAGGTGCGCATCCAGCCCGCGTCGTACGTCGCGGCGCGCAGGCTCATCGACCCGCCCTCGGGATCGGTGGTGTCGAGTTCTTGCTGGCGGCCGTCCAGCCACACCATGCCGATCCCGTTGTCGGGCATCTCGAAGAACGAGACGAACCCGTGCTGCGTCGTGGTGCCGTCATGGTGCGGCCGGAACGGCTTCGCCCAGGTGGCGCCGTCGTCGCTGGAATGCGAGACCAGGACGTCGTACGCCTCCAGCACCGGGTCGGTGGTCACCAGCCAGTTCGCCACGAGCGTGCCGTCACGCTTGCGGAGCACCGTCGGCACGTCGGCGTAGCTCAGGAACCAGTTCGCACCCGAGGCGATGGTCTTCGGCGCACTCCAGCCAGACGCGGTCCGCTCGGCGAACCGCAGTGTCGTCGTGGCGCCGCTGCGCTCGAGCCAGCTCAGGATGATGCCGCGGTCCGACGCGGTGAGTTGCGGATCGATGCTGTTGTCGGGTGCCGGCGTGTCGAGTGGCTGCAGGTCGAGCGAGAACGCCGTCGTCGCCGGCGCGTTCGTGCCTCCGCTCGCGGTCGGGCGGTCCGGCGGCGCCGGGCGGCAGGCGCTGACCGCGCCCAGGAGGCCGATGGTGAGGGTGAGGGTTGACCAGAGGTGTGTGCGGCGCATAGAGGTTACTGTTCTCGCATGGCGTGCGGGCGCCTGCCGTCCTCGCGGAACTCGGTGGCGGCCGAATAGAAGCCGGAGCTCGTCAGCCTGATCGTGATGACGTCGCTCGTCTGATTCTCCCAGAACCAGCCGTGGATGCCGGGTGTCGGCGCGAAGAACGTTCCGTTGGCCGCCTTCACCCGTTCCTTCTGTTCGTAGCTCTCGGCGTAGCCGTCCCTCGCGCCGTCCGGTTCGCCGTGAAAGTCGAACTTCACGTCACCGGTAGCGGTCCACGAGTAGACCATCGCGCCCCCCTTCTCGAGCCGGTACTTGTACTCGAGTCCCTCGAACGGGCCGACCTCGAACTCCACCGCGTCACGCCTGACGCGCCCCGCCTGCGGCGTGTTCGCGCCCGGACGCACCGGCTCGAGCTCGATCGGATCAGGGCTCCCTTCGAACGCCGTGACCGTCGGACGGCCTCCCGTCGGCGTCGCCAGCCTGTCGAGGCCAAGCGCCCTGCCGGTGCCGAGCGGGTCGATGCCGTACTCAGCCGGCAGCACCGCGACGACCAGGACGATGCCGGCCATCACCAGCGCGCCGAGCGCCGCGGCGGCAATGCGACCGCCCGACGGCGGCTTGGGCGTCGGGAGGCTGTCCATGCGCTTCATCCTAACCAAAGTGCGGACGAATCCAACGTCAGGTCTGCTGACGGCTACGCCTGGTGACACCCGCCGACCGCCGGTGAGGACGCGCGGCCGGGGGCGAGAGGGGGCCGGATGGCCACGGTTCCCTTCTTCGGCTCTGCCGCCCGCTATACTCGTCGGCGATGCAGCGCCTCTCCCCCGTGTGTCCTCTGCTGATGCTGGTCCTGCTGTCATGCCTGGCCGCCTCGCCGGCGACGGCGCAGAGCCAGCGGACACCGCCAGCCCCTGAACACGATCACGCCGCGATGCTCGCGGATCAGGAGCACGACCACGCCGCGATGATGGCGGGCGTCACGTCCGAGGGCTCGGGCACAGCCTGGCTGCCGGGCACGGCGCCGATGTACGAGTTCCACGGGGCCGCGGCCGGCTGGTCGCTCATGGCCCACGGCAACCTCTTCGTCCAGTACCTCGACGAGTCGGGGGCGAGGGGCGGACACCAGGCCGGCAGCATCAACTGGTTCATGGTCCGCGGCCAGCACGCCGCTGGCGCCGGGCGCGTCGGCTTCAGCGCGATGGCGAGCCTCGAACCGTGGACGATCCGCGGCTGCGGCTATCCAGACCTGCTCGCCAGCGGCGAGTCGTGCGGCGGCGAGGCCATTCACGATCGGCAGCACCCGCACGACCTGCTGATGGAGCTCGCGGCCAGCTACGACCGCCCGCTGAAGGGGGCGCTGCGCTGGCACCTCTACGGCGGCCCCGCCGGCGAGCCTGCGCTCGGGCCGGTTTTCCCCATCGCCCGTCGGCTCTGGTGAACCCGCTCGCGCCCATCTCGCACCACTGGCTCGATTCCACTCGGGGTCGTCACGACCGGGGTCTCCTCGAGCCGGTGGAAGGTCGAGGCGTCGGCCTTCAACGGCCGCGAGCCCGACGAAGAGCGGAAGGGCCTGGACCTCGCCGCGCTCGATTCGATCGCGGGGCGTGTGTCGTTCGCGCCCTCGAGGTCGGTCGTCCTCCAGGTTTCGGCGGGCCACATCGAGCAGGCGGAGCATGACCATGCCGGTGGGCCCTCCAGCGGCGGTCCTGGCCTCGATGTCGAACGCGTCACGGCGTCGGCCATCGTGCAGCGCGACCTGAGCGCGGGAAGCTGGTGGGCGAGCACGGTCGCCTGGGGACGCAACGTCGAGGTGGGGG
>CANIAI010000100.1 GCA_947465275.1 Acidobacteriota bacterium
ATGCTGGGACGGTTCTATCGGTTCAGCGTCGAGCAGCCGCAATACTTCGCCCTGGTCTTCCTCGACACAGATGTGCCGAAAATCAGCCAGGAGTATCAGCGTTTCGGCCTCATGACCGAAATACGAGCCCAACTGCTCGGCCGGCTCACGGCCTGCGTCGCGGCGGGCCTGCTGCCCGCCGGACTCGACGTCCAGGTCGCAGGGCGGCTGCTGTTCCTGTCGGTGCTGGGCGTCGCCTCGATACGCCTCTCGCACCGCATCGCCCCCGGGGAAGACCCCGACCTGCTCGCCCACCATGCCATCGACGTGACGCTGGCGGGGCTGGGGACCCAGGCGGCTCCCCTGGGTTCCGGGCGGAACGAACCGGACGCCTGTGGC
The DNA here is from genome assembly GCA_947465275.1 of Acidobacteriota bacterium. Lineage (GTDB taxonomy): Bacteria > Acidobacteriota > Vicinamibacteria > Vicinamibacterales > UBA2999 > JBEBGV01. The sequence goes on from CANIAI010000100.1 coordinate 379, forward strand.
GTCCATGTGCAGGGTCGTCCTGCGTCGTCATAACCACGTGCTGTCTCGCCTTATCGCGCGTTCCTGGAGTCATCCCCTCATGCGTGTCCGCGTTCGTCCATCGACACTCCTCCTTGCCCTGCTGCCCGTCCTGCTGCTGGGCGCCAGCCTGTCGGCCTGTACCGGGCGGGCGGCCGACACGGCCGCCGCCGCCGAGGGAGAGACCGGCCCGAAGCCCGTCGACGTCACCACCGCCGCCGCGAAGGAGCAGCCGATCGAGCGGTTCATCACCGTGACCGGCACCCTCAACGCGCAGGAGGAGGCGGACGTGGCGGCCGAGGTAGCCGGCCGTGTCGTCGCGACTCCCGTGGAACGGGGCAGTCAGGTGGGCAATGGTGCCGTCCTGATCCGGATTGCCGACGTCGAGGTCAGCGCGCAGGTGCGCGAGGCCGAGGCGAACGCGGCGCAGATCGAGGCGCGGCTCGGGATGGCCGGCGGTGCGCCGTTCGACGTCGACAAGGTCCCCGAGGTCGCCACGGCCCGCGCCCTCTACGATCAGGCGCAGGCCGACTTCAGCCGGGTGCAGATGCTGTTCACGCGCCAGCTCGTGTCGGAGGCCGAGTTCGACCAGCGCCGCACCCAGTCGGAGTCGACGCGGCGCCAGTACGAAGGCGCGCGCAACGGCGCCGAGCAGCAGTACCAGGCGCTGCTGGCGGCGCGTGCGCGTGTGGCGCTCGCCCGCAAGGCCCTCGAGGACACGGTCGTCCGCGCCCCGTTCTCCGGCGTGGTCGGGCAGCGCCTCGTGTCGGTCGGCGACTACGTGGTGAAGGGGACGAAGATCGCGACCGTGCTGCGCACCGACCCGCTGCGCGTCGAGCTCACCGTGCCCGAGCAGTACATCACCGCACTCGGCACCGGCCGCGAGGTCTCGCTGCAGGTCGACGCGTGGCCCGGGCGCACGTTCGTGGGCCACGTCCGGTACGTCTCGCCGGGTCTGAAGGCCGAGTCACGGGCGCTGACCGTCGAGGCGATCGTCGACAACCGCGCGGGTGACCTCAAGCCCGGCTTCTTCGCGCAGGCGCGGATCCAGCAGGCGAACGCCACCCCGGGGATCGTCGTCCCGACGTCCGCCGTCCGCACGACCGGCGGCACCCAGCGCGTGTTCGTCACCTCGGGGCCGCAGGTCGAGGAGCGGGTCGTCACCACCGGCCAGGCGCTCGACGGGCTCATCGAGGTGACCAGCGGTCTCAAGGCGGGCGATGTGGTCGCCACGTCCAACGTGCTCCAGCTCGAGGACGGCGCCAGAGTCGCCGTCGCTCGCTGAGGACTTCACCATGCAGCGTCTCGCCGCCCTCTGCGTCCGCCGGCCGGTCTTCGCCTCGGTCCTGATTCTCGCGCTCACCGTCGTGGGCCTCTTCTCGTTCGCCCAGCTGGGGATCGACCGCTTTCCCAACGTCGACTTCCCGACGATCATCGTGACCACGCGTCTCCCCGGCGCCGCGCCGGAGCAGGTGGAAAGCGAGATCACCGACAAGATCGAGGAAGCGGTCAACACCATCAGCGGCATCGACACGCTGAGCTCGACCTCGTCGGACGGCATTTCGCAGGTCGTCGTCGGCTTCCGGCTCGAGAAGCCGACCGACGTGGCGGCGCAGGAGGTGCGCGATCGCGTCAACCGCATCCTCCCGCTCCTGCCGCGCAACATCACCCAGCCCACCGTCGAGCGCCTCGATCCGGATGCGGCCCCGATCCTCACGCTCGCCGTCAGCGCGAAGAAGCCGCTGAAGGACATCACCGAGTACGCGGACAAGGTGCTGCGCCGCCAGCTCGAGAGCGGCGACGGGGTCGGCCAGGTGCTCGTGCTCGGCGGCCGCAAGCGGCAGATCAACCTGGTGCTCGACGCCGGGCGCCTGCAGGCGTACAACCTCACCGTCAACGACGTCTCGCGGGCCCTCCAGGCCCAGAACGTCGACATTCCTGGCGGGCGGCTCGACGCCGGCGCCACCTCCACGACGCTACGCACGCGCGGGCGCGTCGAGAACGTCGCCGACTTCGGCAACATCGTCATCCGGGAACTGCAGGGCCACCCGGTACGAATCGCCGACGTGGCGGTCGTCGAAGACGGGATGCAGGACGCGAACACCCTCTCGAACGTGAACGGCGCGCCGGCCGTCCTGCTGCAGATTCGCAAGCAGTCGGGCACCAACACCGTGCAGGTCGTCCGCGACCTCAAGGAGCGCATCGAGGAGCTGCGGGGCGCCCTGCCCGCCGGCTACGACGTGCGGATCATGCGCGATTCGGCGGAATTCATCGAGGCGTCAATCCGCAGTGTCGAGGAGCACCTGATCGTCGGGTCGATCCTCGCCGCGCTGGTCGTGCTGCTCTTCCTGGGCAACCTGCGATCGACGATCATCGCGGCCGTCTCGATCCCGACCTCGATCATCGGCACGTTCGCGCTCATCTGGTACATGGGCTTCACGCTGAACCTGATGACGATGCTGGCGCTGACGCTGGCCGTGGGCATCGTCATCGACGACGCGATCGTCGTCCTCGAGAACATCTACCGGTTCATCGAGGAAAAGGGGATGCAGCCGATGGAGGCCGCGGTGGCGGCGACCCAGGAGATCGGGCTGGCCGTCATGGCGACGACCTTCTCGCTGGTGGCGATCTTCGCGCCGGTCGGCTTCATGACGGGCATGGTCGGCCGCTTCCTCAAGAGCTTCGGCCTGACGATGTCGTTCGCGATCCTGGTCTCGCTGCTCGTCAGCTTCACGCTGACGCCGATGATGTCGGCCCGCTGGCTGAAGGCGCCGAAGAAGGACGACACCGACCCCGCCCACCCGCACGACTCGAAGCATTCGCGCATCTTCGGGCCGATCGACCGCGGCTACACGCGGATGCTCCACTGGGCGATGGCACACCGCGCGATCGTCGCCGTGGCGACGCTGCTGATCTTCCTCTCGAGCGTGCCGCTGTTCCGGTTCGTCGGCACCGCCTTCCTCCCGCAGGACGACCAGTCGGAATTCGACGTCTCGATGCGCGCCCCGGAGGGGACCAGCCTCGAGGCGACCGAGGTGCTGGCCAACCGCATGGCCGCGGCCATCCGGCGCCTGCCCGAAGTCGACTACACGCTGGTGTCGGTGGCCGGTGACAATGCCGGGACGCGCAACAACGGCTCGATCTACGTGAAGCTCAAGGACCTCGATGCCCGCAGCCGCGACCAGTTCGCGGTGATGGCGGATGTGCGCAACGACATCCTGCCGCCGTTCGTGAAGACGGGGATCCGGACGTCGGTGGCGGTGGGCGGTGGCCCCGGCGGCGGCTCCGGTGACGTGCAGTACGTGCTGCAGGGACCGGAGCTCAGCGTGCTCGAACGCGCGAGCGCGCAGCTGATGGAGAAGGTGCGGACCATTCCGGGCGTCGTCGACGTCGATCGGTCACTCAACGTCGGCAAGCCCGAGATGTCGGTGCGGCTCGACCGGGCGAAGGCGGCCGACCTCGGCGTGCAGATCAATGACGCGGCGGAAGCGCTGCGGCTGCTCGTGGGGGGCGACCAGGTGAGCACCTACAACGAGGCCGGTGAGCAGTACGAGGTGCACCTCCGTGCGCAGGCGAGCGACCGCGGGTCGGACGCCGCGCTGGGCAGCCTGCCGGTGCCGTCGTCGCGGCTGGGGGTCGTCTCGCTCGACAACGTGGCGAGCTTCACGCGCGGGAGCGCACCGTCCGACATCCGGCGTCTCAGCCGCCAGCGCCAGGTGACGGTCGCGCTCAACCTGTTGCCCGGCACGTCACAGGGCACCGTCCAGCAGGCCGTCGCGGCTGCCGCCGCGGAGCTGACGCTCGGCCCCGACTACCGCGCCGACTTCAGCGGCCGCTCGCGCGAACTGAACCGCACGGGCACCGCGTTCCTCACGGCGTTCGGCCTGTCGCTGATCTTCATGTACCTGGTGCTGGCGGCGCAGTTCGAATCGTGGCTGCACCCGGTCACGATCCTGATGTCGCTGCCGCTCACGCTGCCGTTCGCGCTGCTGTCGCTGACCATCTTCCAGCAGACGCTGAACATCTACTCGGGCCTCGGGCTCCTGGTGCTGTTCGGCGTCGTGAAGAAGAACTCGATCCTGCAGATCGACCATGCGAACCAGCTGCTCGAGACGGGGATGAGCCCGGCCCAGGCGATCGTCCAGGCGAGCCGCGATCGGCTGCGGCCCATCCTGATGACGACGTTCGCCTTCGTCGCCGGCATGATCCCGCTGGTGATCTCGTCCGGCGTCGGCGCCGGCACGAACCACGCGATTGGCTACATCGTCATCGGCGGGCAGACGCTCGTGCTGCTCGTCACGCTGCTCGTGACGCCGGTCGCCTACACGCTCTTCGAGGACGCGCGCCGCCGCCGGGTCGTGGCGGCGAGCTTCTCGTGGGTCCGCTCGAAGCTGCCGATGGCGCAGCCGGTCACGCCGCTCTAGCGACCGCCTGTTCGCCTCGATGCTGGCCCTCGCGGGTTTCCTGCTGATCGCGGTCGGACCGCTGGCCGTGCGCTACGGCCTGGCGTCGCCGGATGCCGGGCTCTGGACCGTGGCGGTCGGGGTGCTGCTGGCCGTCCTGAGCGTTGCCGCTGCCATCCGGACGGCCCTGCGCACCGGCCACGCCGGTGTGTCGCTGGTGGTGGTGCTCGCGGCGGCCGCGCTTGCCGTGCCCGCCTGGACGGTCGCCCGCGCGTGGCTCACGCCGGCCGCGGCGGACGGGGCAGCGTCGGCCAGTACACGCATCCTGACCGGGGATCCGCTCCAGACGTTCGGCCGGGCCGGCCGCGCCGCCCAGGATGTCGGCTGGACGATCGTCCAGGTCGACGAGGCGGACGGACGCATCGAGGCGGCCCACACCAGCCGCTGGTTCCGTCTCATCGACGATGTCGAGATTCGCGTCCGCCCGGAGGGGGACCGCGATCAGGTGCGTGTCGACGTCCGTTCGAGGTCCCGGACGCCCGTCGGGCAGCCGTGGCGCAGCCTGCTGCGCCTCGATGCGGGCGGCACCGACCCGCGGACCACCGCGATCTACTTCAGGCGGCTGGCTTCGCTGCGCTAGCCGCCGGCCGCGCAGCGGGCGTGGCGCGCGGCGCCCCGGCGAGGCTGACCAGGTTCGCGAACAGGCGGTACGCGCCTGGCACGCCCGCCGGCAGCTGCCGGAACCAGGCGTAGCCGGTGTAGACGTAACGACCCATCCCGACCTCCGCGTAGACCTGCGACCCCGGCTGCGACATGTCCCCCGGGTCGACGCTGTCGAGCAGGGGCGTGTAGCGCGGGTCGAAGCTCGCGAACCCCCACAGGAAGCGCTCCTGCACCCAGCCGTCGAAATCGGACGCGGCGATCCGGTTCGGGAAGGTGAACACCGGATGCATCGGCTGCAGGATGCGCACGGGCGCGGTTTCATCGACGACGCGCGTCTGGTTGTTCTGCGCCGGGGGCATCGCGGGATACGGCGTGAGGTTCTTCGCGGCGTATTCGGTCTGCTGGTACTGGACGATCATCGTCCCGCCCCGCTCCATGTACTGCCGCAGCCGCCCGGTGTTCGCGACGAACGCGGCGCGCGCCTCCGACGCCCGGATGCCGACGACGATCGTGCCGAAGCGCGCGAGGTCGCCGGTGGCGAGCGTCTCGTCGTCGATGAGCGTCACGTCGACCCCCATGCGGCGCAGCGCGTCGGGCACCTGGTCGCCGCTCCCCATGATGTATCCCACCTTCACGGGCGCGACCTTCAGGTCGAGCACCGTCGCCGTCGTGACGGCGGGCGAGTAGACGCGGTGCGTCTGGATGTGCGGATAGGCGATCTCCTGCACGTCGCGCGCGTAGATCGCGCCATGCACCGCCGCTTCCGCCACGATGTCGAATGCGCCGGCGGTGCGGCGGGCTGGCGCGGTGACGGTGAACGGTACGGCGGTCTTCTCACCCTCGGCCGCGAGGTCGAACGGCGCCTCGGCGGGCACGGACGTCCACCCCTGCGGCAGCCGCAGGCGCAGCGTCCCCTTCACCGGCTCGTGCGCGTAGCTGACCACGCGGACCGTGAGCTTCTGCTGGTTCGGCGTGGCGCCGAGCGGCACCAGCAGGAACTTCGTGTCGAGGCCGACGGCCACCGTCGGCACGACGTTGACGTCGCGTCGCAGTTCGCCACGGATGCGGTCGGCGAAGCGGTAGGTCACGGGCCGGTTCACGGTGACCATCGCGCGCCCGATCTCGAGCGTCACGTCGGCGGTGATGAGGGGCGGATCGAACGGCTGCCCCTCGGGCGAGCCGGCGGGCCAGGTGTAGGAGTCGCCCTTGCGCGCCTGCGCGAGGAAGTAGGGCTGCGTCAGCGGCGCGTCGGCCGGCACGCTCACGCGGTAGCGCGATTCGGTGGTCGCCACCTCGCGGCGGTTGAACGGATTCCCGGCGTTCGCGGCCGTCGTGTCCGGACCGACGGGGGCGACGGTCCACCCCTCCGGCACGCGCATCACGGCGCCGGTCACCTTCGCGGTCGACCCCTCGGGGAGGAAGCTGCGTACCGAGACGACGAGCGACGAGCCCTGCACCACCGTGTCCTGGTCGGCGAGCGGGTCGACGATGGCGCCGGCCGCGCGTACCAGCGCCTCCGAGAAGTCGGTCTCCTTGAACGCGAGCAGGAAGTCGGCGTCGGCCTTCGCAGACTCCGGGGCGTCGAGCGTCTTCAGCGCCTCACGCGCGTTCCGGGTCGCGCGGAGCCCGAGCGCCAGCGTCGGGATCAGCTTCGCGGGCTCGACCGGCTGGTAGTCGGCGAGCGCCCGCTTCGCGGCGGTGTCCATCCCCTGCAGCTCGGTGCGCAGCGCGCCCTCGGGCAGGCCGGCGAGCCGCGCGATGCCCGGCACGCTCGTGTCGATGCCCTCGAACACCGACTGCTCGGGCCGTCCAGACGGCACCTGCGCGTCGAGCAGGATCAACCCGGTGGCGACCGGGCCGCGCGTCTCGATCGACCCCATCTCCTGCGACTTGTGCTGGCTGCGTCCCTCGAACGAGATCTCGGCGAAGCTGCGGCCGACGAGCGGGTCGACGACACCGGCCTGCACCTGCACCGTCGGCGGGTTCGCCGGGTCGACGCGGAACCCGACGCCGCGATAGAGCTTCTTCGCCTGCCAGGGCCGGAGCCCCTCGCGCAGCTGCTCGGGGAACTGATTGGGGTCAGCCGCCGCCTTGAAGGCCTGCGGGGTGAGATAGCCGGCGAGCTGGTGCTGGCCGTGGCCGTCGGCCGGCGTGCCGCTGAAGCGCGAGTAGATCACGAGCGGCCGGAACGTGCGGATGACCCGCACCATGTCGGCCAGCACGCGCGCGTCGTTCCACTTCGCCGACGCCTCCTGCAGCGTCTTCGAGAAGCCGTAGTCGAAGGTGCGCGTGAAGAACTGCTCGCCGCCGTCGAGACGGCGCGCCTGCAGCAGTTCCTCGGTGCGGATAACGCCAAGCGCGTCGAAGAGCTCGGGCCCGATGATGTTCTGGCCACCCTCGCCGCGGTTGAGCGCGAGGTAGGCGGTGCGCGCGCGATCGCCGCGGGCGGTGCGCGCCATGAACGCAGAATCCTCGTCGTCGGGATGCGCCCCGGTGTGGAGCGCG
>CANIAI010000101.1 GCA_947465275.1 Acidobacteriota bacterium
CCAACGTGCTGCGCGAGTTCGGCCTGCCGCCCGAGGCGCTCGGCTGGTCGCTCTTCTCGTTCAACGTCGGCGTCGAGATCGGGCAGCTCGCGATCGTCCTGGTGGTCGCCTCGCTGCTGGCCGCGATCCGCCGGCGCAGTGCACCGCTCGGCATGCAGGTCGCGCGGGCGGGTTCGCTCGTCGTGATCGTCGCCGGCTCCTACTGGTTCATCCAGCGGGTCTTCTTCCCCGCCTGAGGCCGCCGTGACGCCGCATCTCGCGCCCGGGGTGCCGCTCACGCTCGCCCGCCACCGGGCGGCGACGCTGCACGACGTGGCGTACGACCTCGCCTTCAGCATCCCGGCCGACCCGGCGGAGCCGATCCGTGGCGAGGTGCGGATTCACTTCATCCTGGCGGACCCCGCGTGTGATCCGGGACCCGGCGTCATCCTCGACTTCGGCGGCGACGGCAGCGCCGTCTCGTCGCTCGACGTGAACGGCGTCGCCTGTCCGGCGGCGCTCGCCGACGAGCACGTCGTGCTGCCCGCGGCGGCGCTGCGGCCGGGCGCGAATGACGCGCACCTCACGTTCACCGCGGGCGGGCTCGCCATCAACCGGCAGCCCGCGCTGGTGTACTCGCTCTTCGTGCCGGCGCGCGCGCGCTTCGCCTTCCCCTGCATCGACCAGCCCGACCTCAAGGCGCGTGTCGCGTTGACCCTTGATGTACCGGCAGGCTGGACCGGTGTGTCGAACGCGCCGCTCCTCGAGCGCGACGAGCGGCCGGGCGGCGGCAGCCGGCTGCGGTTCGCGAGGACGCCGCCGCTGCCGACCTACCTGCTGGCGTTCGTCGCGGGCGTGCTCGAGCAGATCGACCTGCAGGCCGGCGGCCGCCGTGTCGGCATGTTCGTCCGGCCGGAGGACGCGTCCGCCGCGCGGGTGCTCGCCGGCACGATCGGCGGCCTGCACGACGCCGCGCTGCGGTACGTCGAGGCGTACACGGCCGTCCCGTATCCGTTCCAGCGCTGTGACATCGTCCTGATCCCGTCGTTCCAGTTCTCGGGCATGGAGCATCCGGGGGCGATCTACTACCACGCCCAGCGGCTGCTGCTCGACGCCACCGCGACCCAGCACGACCAGCTCGCCCGCGCGTCGCTCATCGCCCACGAGGTGGCGCACCTCTGGTTCGGCGACTACGTCACGATGCGCTGGTTCGACGACGTCTGGCTGAAGGAAGTCTTCGCGAGCTTCATGGCCGACAAGGTGGTCAGCACGCTCTTCCCCGGCCAGGCACACGACCTGCGCTTCCTTCTGGCGCACTATCCCGAGGCCTACGCCGCGGACCGCGCGGCGGGTGCGAACCCGGTGCGGCAGCCGCTCGAGAACCTGCGCGAGGCGGGGCAGCTCTATGGCCCGAGCATCTACCAGAAGGCGCCGATCGTCCTGCGGCAGCTCGAGGCGCTGATGGGCGAGGGGCCGCTGCGGGAGGCGGTGCGCGAGCACCTGGCGCGGCATCCCTACGGCAGCGCCGGCTGGCCGGACCTGCGCGACGACCTGCAGCGGCACACGACGCGCGATCTGGCCGCGTGGAGCCGCGCCTGGCTCGACGAGCCCGGACGCCCGCGGGTGACGGTCACGGCGGGCGGTCCCGATGACGCCCCGTCGCTGGTCGGCGACGATCCACGCGGGCGCGCGCTCACCTGGCTGCAGCCGCTCGCGGTGGCCGACCCGGGAGGTCATGAGGCGTTCGGCCTGGTCTTCGATGGAGTCATGGCGGCATTGCCCGCGGGGCTCGCGACCTCCCCGTGCCTGCTGCCGCGTGCCTACGGGCGGGTCGAGTTGCTCCCGTCGCACCGCGGATGGCTGCTCGCGCACGTCGAGCAGGTCGCGGATCCGCTGACGCGCGGCGTCGCCTGGCTCACCCTCTGGGACGACCTGGTCGACGGCGCGGTCGAGGGGGTGGCGTTCGTCGGCACGGCCGTGCGGGCGCTGCCGGCGGAACGCGAGCAGCTCATCGTCGACGCGGTGCTCGCGTGGGTGGTGCGCGCCTTCTGGCGCTTCGTGCCGCCGGGCGAGCGTCCACGAGAGGCCGAGGCGCTCGAGGCGATGCTGCGGGCCGGACTCTCGGCGGCCGACACGCCGTCGGCACGGGCCGCCTGGTTCCGCGCGCTGCGGGCCGTCGCGCTCACCGACGCGACCTGCGACTGGCTCGGTCGTGTATGGGCGCGGGCCGAGGCGGTGCCGGGGTTGCCGCTCCAGGAGGCCGACGAACTGCAGCTCGCGTGCGAGCTGGCCATCCGGGGACGCGATGGCGACCGGCTGCTCGCCGCCCAGCGGGATCGGATGCGCGACACGGAGCGGCGTGCGTATCTCGACTTCCTGGCCCCGGCGCTGTCAGCCGACCCGGCCGTTCGCGAGGAGGCGTTCGCCCGGCTCGCCCGTCACGAGCACCGGCGCCGCGAACCGTGGGTGCTGGCGCTGGTCCGGGCGCTGAACCATCCGCTGCGCGAGGCGCATGCGTGCCGCTTCATCGACCCGGGATTGCGACGGCTCCCGGAGCTGCAGCGCACCGGCGACATCTTCTTCCCGATGCGGTGGGCCGAGGCGCTGCTGTCGGGGCACGCCTCGCGCGAGGCGGCCGACGCGGTGCGGGCGGTGCTCGACGCGCGCATCCTGCCGCCGCGCCTCGAGGCGACGGTGCTCAACGCCGCCGACGAACTGTTCCGGGCCGCGCACCGCTGAGGGGTCGCGCCATACGGCGCATCACGTCAGGGCCTGGCGTGGAGCGGGCCGGCCGGTACCCGACGCGAGGGCGCGGAAGACGAGCAGGTGGCCGGTGAGCGCCGCGAGCACCATGACCGCCGGCAGCCAGACGAACGGCGGGTAGGCGACGAACACGTTCAGGCGATCGGGCCCGAACACGGCGAAGCGGGGCGTCGAGAGGACGCCGACCACCATGACATTCAGCAGCAGGAGCAGGCCGACGCCGTTCCAGAGGCGCGCAACGTTGCGCCCCGCGCCGCGGACCGTGCCGCGTACCACGAGGGCCACCACGATGGCGCTCGCGCCGGTGAGGATGTCGAGATTGCGCCCGGTGTAACTCATCTGCTCGGGCATGACGCCGCGCCCGGCGAGGGCGTGCATCGCGAGCTCCAGCGGCAGGCGGAAGCCCTGGACCAGGATGAGCACCCAGAGCGGGACCGCGGTCGCGAGCCGCGCGCCGATCGGCGTCAGCGCCAGGGTGAACGCGATGACGAGGATGCCGGCGACGAGCAGGAGGAACGGCGGCGGGGTGGCCTGCCAGGCGAGCAGCAGGCCGCGCGCGGCGGCGAGCCACGTGCCCCCCAGCCAGGCGGCCGCCCCGAGCAGGAGCAGCACGAGATGGCGGGCGCGGCGGGGGGGCGGCGCCGACACCGTCACGCCCCACGCGAGGAGCGCGACCAGCAGCAGCGGAATCAGGACGAACGTCGCGACGGCGGGCTCGGAGAGGGCGTAGGGCGGCACGGCGGCATTTTACGACCGGCCGGTTCTGTGATACTCCAGCGCAGTGCACGACTGGCTCGCAGGCATCGAGCAGACCGGCCTCGCCACGTGGGTGCGTGAGGCGCCGACCCTCTGGGCGTACCCCACGGTGCTGTTCCTCCACACGGTGGGGCTCGGCTTCCTCGTCGGGCTGAACGTGACGATCGACCTGCGCCTGCTCGGCGTCGCCGCCGCGCTGCCGCTGGCGCCGATGCGCCGCTGGTTCCCCGTGATGTGGGCCGGCTTCTGGGTGAATGCCGGGTCTGGACTCCTGTTGCTCGCGGCCGACGCCACGACGAAGCTGCTGAACCCGGTGTTCGGCATCAAGATGCTGTTCGTCTGCGCGGGGGTGCTGAACATGTGGTACTTCAAGCGGCCGCTCGTCGAGCGCGTCGCGGGCGGGCAGGTGGTGCGGCACGCCCGGCTCGCCGCCGTCGCATCGCTCCTGATCTGGATCGGCGCCACCACCGCCGGTCGGCTCATGGGCTACCTCGCACCCGCCGGGGGGCTGCCGTGATCCCGCTCGGGGGGCCGATCCAGGACGCCGCCGCGTGGCTGAACGCGACCGGGCTGCATCGCTTCGCGACCGGCAGCCCGTGGGTCTGGGCGACGATGGAGACGCTGCATTTCCTCGCCCTCGCCGTGATGGTGGGGACGATCGGCGTGCTCGACCTGCGGCTGCTCGGCGTGGGCCGCGGGCTGCCGCTTGCGCCGTTCCGCGCGCTGGTGCCGATCGGCGTCGCGGCGTTCGTCGTGAACACGGCGACCGGCCTCGTCTTCCTCGCCGGCGCGCCGTATCAGTACATCTACAACCTGGCGTTCCAGATGAAGCTGCTCTTCATCCTGGCGGCGGGGGCGAACATCGCGCTGTTCTACGGGAGCGGGCTGTCGCGCCGGACGTTCGCGGTGGGGGCGGGCGCGCGGGTGCCGACCGCGGCCGGCCTGGTCGGCGCCATCTCGCTGATCGCCTGGGTGGGGGTGATGTACTGGGGGCGGATGCTGACCTTCTTCCGCCCGCCCTTCGTGGTGCCGCCGCACTGACCTCGCGCTGAGGCGCGGCGGGCGTCGTCTTGCATCGTCGGCTGCTCAGGAGGCAGCGCATGCAGAGACAGACGCCCGACGAGCCGCGGAACCCGGATCCCCGCCAGCAGCACGAGGCCGACCCGGCTGAGCAGGGACAGGCTCAGCGAGGGAAGGCGCCGGAACACTTCCGCCGCGAGGGGCCCGAACCGGCGCAGGGTGACACCGGCCGGACCATCGACGAGATGAACGAGGCGGCCGAAGCCTCGGTGATCAACAACGTGACCCCGGACGAGGCGGTCGACTAGGCGCGTCTCGGAGACGGCTTACAGCTGCGACGTGCAGTGCGGACAGCGGGTCGCCTTGATGGCGATCGCCGACGCGCAGAACGGGCAGTCCTTCGTGGGGGGCGCCGCCGGCACGGCCGCAGGGTCAGGCGCCGAGCCCATCGCCTGCAGGCGGTTCACCTGCTTCACCAGCAGGAAGACCGACAGCGCCACGATGAGGAAGCCGATGATGTCGTTGATGAACTGTCCGTAGGCGATGACCGGCACGCCCTTGGCCTTCGCGTCGGCCAGCGAGGCGGGAATACCCTTCGAGATGTCGAGCACGTAGAACAGGCTCGAGAAGTCGATTCGCCCGAGCAGCAGGCCGATCGGGGGCATGATGACCCCTTCGACCAGGGTCGTCACGATCTTGCCGAACGCCGCGCCGATGATGACGCCAACGGCGAGGTCGAGCACGTTGCCCCTGGCGATGAATTCACGGAAGTCCTTCAACACGACGCACCTCTTCAGCTGTTTGTGGGGGGAGTCCGCGGCGAGCGTATCACGGCGACTCAGCCGCGGCGCCCGCGCCCGGTCTCCCGGTGCGCAGCGCCGGCAGTGGTCGAGCGCGGTACCTCGCGTGCATACCGCCGGGCTGTGCGCATCACTGAATCCGTTCCTCGTGACCCGGCCGTCGACTCCGTCGACGGCGCGTCGCGTGAGCCCGACTGTTCGCGGCGTCGATTCGTCGGCCGCGCGCTGATCTCGCTGTCGGCGGCCGTCCCGCTGGCGGCCGGCATGGCCGCGATGGCGCCCGTCCCCGCGCGTGCGCAGGACCCGCGCGCCGTCGTCGAGGTAGCCGTCCTCAACTACCTGCTCCGTCTCGAATACCTGCAGCAGGCGCTCTACCGGAGGGCGCTGACCCGCTTCAGCGCGGGTGACTTCACGCCATACGGCGCGAGTACCTGGGGCACCCTGCTCATGTTCGAGGAGCAGGAGACGACACATGTCGCGACGCTGCGCGACTTCGTCGAGCGTCTCGGTGCGCCCGTGCAGCCCGACTGCGGCGACCGTTTTCCCCGATTCCGCGATCCCGCGGCGTTCCTCGAGACCGCGCTCGTGGTCGAGAACGCCGTGGTGTCGGCGTACCTCGGCGTCACGCCGATGCTGCGGCTGCCGCAGGTGCAGACGGCCGTCACCTCGATCGCGACGGTCGAGGCGCGGCACTCCGCGTTCGTCGGCTTTCTCAACGGCGTCGCGCCGGCGCCGGCCGCGGCCGATACGCCCCGGGCCCGCGCCGAGGTCGCGCAGCTGCTGGCCCCGTACTTCCGGTCGTGCGGGGAGGCGTCATGAGCGCGTACGGCAGCGCACGCACGCTGGCGGCCTGCGTCCTCGCGATCGCGTCGCTCACGCCGGCAGCGGCCTGGGCCCAGCTGCACGTCGACCCGGTCGCGAGCTGGACGCGCAATGGGGACCTCGGTGCGTGGCATCCGGGTGGTGGGGCGTCGATCGAATGGCTCTCGGACCGCGGGATCACGGCCGGCGGTGACGTCGGGTACATCGCGGGATTCTTCGACCCGCCGCAGGGGGCGCTCGACCTGATCGAGAGCACCCACGTCGTGACCCTGTCGGGGCAGGTCGGCTATGCGGCGCCGTGGCGGCGTGAGGGGCCGCGCCTCCGCCCGTTCGTCAGCGCCGGCGTTGGCGTCATGCGTCAGCACGCCCGCGACCGTGCCGGCTTCATCGACGTGAGCCGCACCGACCCGGCGTGGAACGTCGGCGGTGGCACCCGGATCCAGGTGCGGCGCTATTTCGGCCTGAAGGGCGAGCTGCGGTACTTCCGCAGCCTGAGAGCCCCGGACGAGAGCCCTGCCGAGCTGACCGCCGGGTTCGGTCGCCTCGGCTTCTGGCGCATCTCGGCGGGCGGCACGCTCCGGTTCGGCGGCTGAGCGCCCCGCGTCAGGTCCTCCGCTTCAGGTCATGTCGCTTGCACCCTCCCGGGGCATGGATACCGGCTTTGAACCCAGGAGGTCTTGAGATGAGAGGAATCGGAATCCTGTCGATCGCACTGGCCGGCGCCCTCGCCGTGGCGTGCAACGGCAATGGGCGCAACGACACGGCCGCGAACACCACCACCGGCACCTCGGATTCGGCGGTCGGCACCGCGGGCGAGAGAGCGAACACCGACGTCAGCCGCGGAGACCGCGACTTCGTCACCGACCAGCTCGTCGCCGGCATGGCCGAGATCGAGCTCGGGAAGATGGCGGCCCAGAAGGGCGCGAGCGCTCGCGTCAAGCAGTTCGGCCAGATGATGGTCGATGACCACACCAAGGCCGGGAACGAGCTGAAGCAGGTGGTGGCCACCTTCGGCATCACCGAGCCGACGCAACTCGACGACAAGCACCGCGACCTGCAGGAGAAGCTGTCGAAACTGAGCGGCGCCGAATTCGACCGTGAGTACATGGACGCCATGGTCGACGGGCACCAGGACGTAATCGACCAGCTCGAATCACGCGTCGACAAGGACTCGCTGAACGTCTGGAACACCAACCAGAGCAAGGCGGCGGCTGATGGGGCGCGCGTCGAGACGCGGCGTTCGGCGCAGGCCAACGCGCGGGAACGGGCTCAGGAGGTGGGCGGCAAGGTCGCGACCGACGAGCACGGGAACACCACCGTGATCAAGCCGGAGTCGAGTGACAACCACACGACGGCGATGATCAACCAGTGGGCGGCGACCACCCTGCCGACCGCGATGCATCACCTCGACGAGGCGAAGACCCTCAAGGACAACCTGGGCGGGCGCGGGCGCAACAGCACGCGGTAGCGGGCGGCTCGACCTGGCGACGTCATCATGGGGCGCACCGGCCGGAGCCGTCCGGTCGGTGCGCGTGTCGCGTGCAGCGACCCGCTAGCGCGAGAGCGTGCGCAGCTTGAGGACGGCGTGGTTCAGCCCCGCCGCCTTGTCGAGCAGCGCGAGCCGCTCCGGCAGCTGCACGGGGAACTGCCACTCGTCGGCGCGGAAGCCCGCCGGCGCGAGCCGCTTCACCGTCTGATCCCACCAGGGGGTCGCGCTCCGGGCGATCGGCTCCAGCACCAGCACGCGCCCTCCACCCTCCGCGGTCTTCAGCAGCATCGCTTCGACCGTCC
>CANIAI010000102.1 GCA_947465275.1 Acidobacteriota bacterium
CCCGTGATCTCGACGAAGCGCAGGTCATACCGCTCCGCCGCCGACCAGAGCGCCGCCTGCAGCATGTTCTCGAGCTGGAAGTACGGGCGCAGCGCCGCCGTGTCGAGGTTGAACCGCTCGAGCCGCACCTTCTCGGCGTAGTACAGGTAATCCCAGGGCTCGATCGTGATGCCGGGCTGCTCGCGTGATGCGATTGCCTGCATCTCGGCCACCTCGGATCCGACACGCGCGACCGCCGGTCCCCACACCGCGTCGAGCAGCGCCTGCGCGCGCGCCGGATCCCCGGCCATGGAGTCGGCCATCTGCAGGTGCGCGTGCGAGGCATACCCGAGCAGGCGCGCCCGCTCGGCGCGGAGCCGGACGATGGTGGTGATGAGGGTGTTGGTGTCGTGCGCGTCACCGTTGTCGCCGCGCGCCTTGAACCGGCGCCAGACCGTCTCGCGCAGCCCGCGATCGCGCGCGGCCGCCAGGAGCGGGTCGACGCTCGACCGCGTGTTGAGGATGACGAATCCGTCGAGGCCACGCTCGCGGGCGGCCTCGGCGGCTCCCGCGATGAAGGAGGGGGAGAGTCCGGCCAGCGTCGACGCGTCGGCCACGTGCGTCCAGGTGTTCTCGTCGGCCATCACGCGCGCGCGGAAGTCGGCGTACAGCGACGCGAGTTCCTGGTTGATGGCCGAGAGCCGGGTCCGTTCCGGGGCGGCGAGCCTGGCCCCCGCCCGGACGAACGCCTCCCACGTGCGGGTGACGAGGCGGGCCGCCTCGGCATCGGGAGCGGAGCCGGGCAACTGCCGGTACACCGCGTCGATGCGCTCGAAGAGGCCGGGCCAGAAGGTGACCTCGTCTTCCGATGCGGCGAGCTTCGGCTGCCACTCGCGGTCGAGCGCCGCGTACGCCGGCGTGCTGACGTTCAGGCGCACCACCCCGAACATCCGGTACAGCCGGTCCTTCGCGCGGTTGGTCCGCTGCAATTCGGCGAGCGTGTTGTCGAACGTGGGCGGTGCCGGGTTGGACACGAGCCGCGCGAGGTGCGCGCGCTCGTCGGCGAGCGCCCGGGTGAACGCCTCGGGGAAGACGTCAGGCGTGAGGCGATCCCACGGCGGGACGCCGCCATACGGGCCGGTCCAGGGGTCGAGCAGCGGGTTCGACGAGTTCGGCGCGGACGTCAATGGCGGCATCCGAGGATCTTACGCCCGTCCGCGGGCGGCGCCTCACATCTGCAGCTGCAGGCCAACCCCCGCGGCCACGGCGTTCGGCTGGACGGCCGTATAGCGGGTATCGCGCGCGAACAGCATCAGGCGCGCGTTGAACGCCTTGAGCACGTAGTTCAGGTTCAGCTCGGTGGTTCGCTGCCGGTAGTCCGGCGAGCCGGCGCCAAGCCCCTCGCGGAACCGCGCCTCAGACCACTTCCCGACGGCCTGCACGCGCCCCGGTCCCACGGGCTTCGGGAACAGGAACCCGCCGAGCGCGTAGCCGCCGGTGCTGCGGGCGTACCGGGGATTGGTCCCGCCCAGGCGGTCAAACGTCGCCCATTCGGCTTCGAGCGTCGCGGCGCCACCGCCCGTGACCTTCCGTTCGAGAAGGCCGTCGACACTGTAGGCCGTGCGATCAGCACCCTGCGCCTGCGCCGCCACGCCGACGGCCAGCAGGTTCCGATCGCCATATCCCGTGGCGCGCTGATAGTAGCCGGGCTCCGCATCCCAGAAATCGACCTGCACACGGCCCGCCGCGATCGCGGTGGGTGTTCCCGTCGCGGCCGCGCCATCGAACAGGCCGCCCGACACCTTCACGCGGTCGAACTGCCCCCAGTAGAGGGCCCCCGTGTTCCGCCCCTGGTACACGTACGGGTAGCCGCCCTGCACGCCGTCGGTATAGATGCCCCAGTGGCTCGCGTAGAACGGACCGTAGAGGCTTGAGCGCGCGGCAGGAGGCAGCATCCGGCCGAACCAGACGTTGAACCGCGCGGACCGCTCGAACCGCCCCACCGCGTCGAGCACGTTCAGTTCGTTGGTGCTGCTGCGGTACTCGGTGCTGAACAGCAGCGTGAGATGCGGCGCAGGTGCACCGTTCACGAACAGCCGGACGTTGTTCAGCGCGAAGGCGTCTGAGGCCGTCCCGTCCGCCGGATCGAGGTGGACGAAGCTGGTGCGGAGCCCGGCGCCCACGGTGACGGGCGGCGTGGCGGTCTGGGCATCGACAGACACCACCAGACCGAGCAGGACGAACGCGAAGACGAACAGGGGACGAACGGCGCGCATGGAAGCTCCCGTGAATGCGGATGATCCAGGCATTATTCCACGCGCCTCACCTCGACGGCTGGCACCCGCATTGCGACGCGGCGGCCGGAGGATCGAATGCGCAACAGGTTCCACACCGGCCACGGCGCCCTGGCGGCCCTGGTCATCGCCGCGCTGATGCTGGCGGGCTGCGGCGGGACGACGCCGGTGAGTCCATGAGCGGCGGAGGCTCGGGGGCCGGCAGCGGGTCACAGGGCACGCCCCTGCCCCCACCGACGCTCCGGTTCGTGCCGGAGGCGCCGTCCACCGTCGTCGGCCAGGTGGTCTCACTGCAGCCCACCGGCAAGATGGGCGAGACCGGCAAGGTGGTGCTCGCGGTCTGGCTGCACAACCAGGATCGTGTGTTCCGCTTCCGCGGCAGCGTGCGGTGGGACCGGAACCTGCTCGATTACGACGCGTGGGGGGAGGGCGACTGGTTCAAGCAGGGCGGCGCGCTCGTGAACTGGACCGTCACGACCAGTACGCCGGGGCAGATCACCTTCTCGATGGATCGCCCGTCGACGGCGAGCGCCGCGTCGGGCAGCGGCGAGGTGCTGATCATCCGGCTGAAGCCGAAGACGGCCGTGAGCAACGGCACGACGCCGCTGCAGTGGGATCAGCCGGTCGTGTCTGACTCGACAGGACGTTCAGTGGGGATCGATCGCGCGTACGGCGGGAGTATTACGGTGACACCCTCGGCGACGCCCCCGGCTCCCTGAGCAGGGACCCGGGGCAGGCATCAGCCTTCGCTCGACGCGTCCGCGTCCCCGTCCGGGTCGGCGTCGATATCGGCATCCGGGTCGGCGTCGGGGTCGCCCGCCGGGTCGGCGTCCGGATCAGCGTCCACGTCCGTCTCGGCGGGTGCTTCGACCGGGACCGCGGCCGCGGTCTTCTTGACGGCGCGCTTCCGCTTCACGGGCGCCTTTGCCGGGGCCGGCGTGCTGCTCGGCGTCAGCACGACGCGCGGGGACGAGAAGGTCCGAGGACCGGCGACGTCGAAGTCGATCACCGTGTGGAACTCGTCCACGCGCACGATCGTGCCGTCACCATAGGTCCCGTGGGCCACTCGATCGCCTGCTGCAAAGCTCGCCATGCGGGAGATCGTACGTGGGCCCCGACCGGTGGCGCAAGGTAAAACGGCTACCGGAGCCATTCGACGAGCAGCTGCGCCAGCCCAATCAGGGCGGCACCGCGCGATCAGATGCAGCGTGACTGCCCGAGCGGCGGCTCGTCCGGCGGGTCGAACTGGATGGTGACGTGGTGAATTCCGAAGTCGTGCTCCAGTCCATGCCTCAGCTCGCGGAAGGCCTCGGACGACGGACGCGCCGCTGCGCAGTGGGCCGAGAGCGCGACCAGCCCGCTCGTGATGGTCCAGACGTGCAGGTCGTACACCCCGGTACAGCCCGGCAGTGAGGCGAGCCGCGCCCGTACGTCATCGACGTCGATCGAATGAGGGGCGCTCTCCATGAGCACCGCCACCGACTCCCGCATCAGGCTCCAGGCCGAGTAGACGACCAGCAGGCCGATGAGCAGCGACGCGACCGCGTCCACCCATGTCCAGCCGAACCAGACGATGAGCGCGCCGGCGACGATCGCCTGCAGGCTGCCGAGCGCATCCGTGAGCGTGTGCAGCCAGGCGCCGCGCATGTTGAGCGTGGCATCGCGCCCGCCATGCAGGATCCAGAGGCCCAGCAGGTTGACCACCAACCCGCCCGCCGCGACCACGAGCATCATCCGTCCCTCGACCGGATGCGGGTCGAAGAGGCGCGTGTAGGCCTCGACGAAGATGAAGGTGGCAATCGCGATCAGCGTGGCCGCATTGGCGAGCGCCGCGAGGATCTCGGCACGCTGGTAGCCGAAAGTATGGCGGGCCGAGGCGGGGCGCCGCGCGAACCACATGGCGAAGAGCGCCAGCCCGAGAGCACCGGCGTCCGACAGCATGTGGCCGGCGTCGGCGAGCAGCGCGAGTGAGTTCGACAGGATGCCGCCCACCACCTCCGCGACCATGTAGACGCAGACGAGCACCAGCGACAGACTCAGGCGCCGCCAGGCCCCGTCACCCCGCTGCGCATGGGAATGCCCGTGGGCGTGGCCGTGCGCATGACCCGCCTCATGCGCGTGGCCGTGCCCCTGAGCGTGCGAATGGCCGGAGTGCGACATGCCTCTACCCTGCTCTGGGTAGCTTATCGTGCCCGGGCCACCCCGGCCGTCAGGCGTTCCGCAGGCCGGCGGCGCGCAGCAGGCTCATCATCGGGCACCAGTTGGTGAAGGCCGACTGGAAGAGGTTCAGTCCCACGAATGCGGTGAACCAGTAGAAAGAGGGGCTGACCGTCATCCCCAGCACGACGCCGAGCATGACGAACGCCCCCGCAATGAGCCGAAGAGCACGTTCCACGGTCATGACACCCTCCCTGCACGCACCTCGACCGGCCCGGGCACGATGAGCACCGGGCGCTGACACGACGCGAGCCGCGTCGACACCGGTCCCGCGAGCGCGACGTCTCCCCCTGACACCAGCACCATGTCCCCTCGCTCGAGCAGTTCGCGGCTGCAGGTCGAGAGGTCGGGAATCAGCACCGGCTGTGCCGCGAGCACGAGCCCGAATGACTCCAGCCACGGGCGCACCACGAGCGGCACGGGCTCCGTCACCGCCACACGCGGACTGCCCGTGTCGAACACCGCCAGCGCCTCCAGCGGCATCGCGTGCACCACCAGCACGGGCACCGGCGACGAGCGGACCACCGCCTCGGCGACCGACCCGAGCCACCATCGGCGCACGCCGCGCCGTCCGTGCGTACCGACCACCACCAGATCGAACGCCCACGCCATGCCGAGGATGACGTCCGCGGGAACGCCGTCGGCCACGACAGTTTCGGCAGGTGCCGGCGTGTGCGCGGCGACGAACGCCTGCACCGCGCCCTCGGCATTCGTGCGCGCCGCCTGCCGGTCGGCCTCGAGACGCGCCATCTGATCGGCGGTGAAGTAGGGGGGCATCTCGATCGATTCCGCGTGCAGCGCAAACAGCGCCGCGCCGTACCGGCGCGCCAGTGCACCGGCCACGTGCACCGCGGCGGCGGACGGGTCACCGAAGTCGACCGCCACGAGAATGCGCTGCGGGTGCGACTGACTCATGGCAGCACTCCTGCCGCTGACGGAGCGGTGACCGGCCCTGCTGGCGCGCCTCTCTGCTGGTGCGCCACGAAGTAGAGCACCGGCACGGTCACGCGCGACAGGAGGAGCGACGCCACCTCACCAGCCATCAGCGAAATGGCGAGCCCCTGGAAGATCGGGTCGAACAGGATCACGGCCGACCCGACGATGACGGCCGCGGCGGTGAGCGCCATCGGCCTGAAGCGGACCGCACCCGCGTCGACGACCGCCTCGGCCAGCGGCATCCCCTCGCGCAGCCGCAGCTCGATGAAGTCGACGAGGATGATCGAGTTCCTCACCACGATCCCGGCGCCGGCGATGAAGCCGATCATCGACGTCGCCGTGAAGAAGGCGCCCATGGCCGCGTGCGCCGGCAGGATGCCGACCAGCGAGAACGGGATCGCGGCCATGATCGTCAGCGGCACCCCGAAGGCCTGGAACCACCAGACGACGAGGATGTAGATCAACACGAGGACCGCGCCGAACGCGATGCCGAGGTCGCGGAACACCTCATAGGTGATGTGCCATTCGCCGTCCCACTTCATGGCGTACTTCCCGCTGTCGAACGGCTGGCGTGTGTTGAAGATCTCGAAGCGGTAGCCCTCGGGCAGCGTGACCTGCTCGAGCGCGCGGTTCATCTGGAGGATGGCGTAGACCGGGCTCTCGGCGGCGCCGGCCAGATCGCCGGTCACGTACGTCACCGGGCGCAGGTTCTTGTGGTACAGGCTCGGCGGCTCGACCGTCGACTCCTCGCGGACCAGCTCCCCGAGCGCCACGCCGGAGTCGAGGCCGCGCTGCGGTGCCGAGGGGCCGAGGATCCGCAGCGCGCGCAGGCTCTCGAGCGACCCCCTGGATGCGCGCGGCAGTCGCACGACGATCGGCACCGGCTCGCGCGCGACGTCGTCGTGCAGCAGCCCCGCCACCCGTCCGTCGGTCGCGAGCTGCACCAGCGCTGACACATCGGCTGCGGAGACGCCGGCGGCCCCCACGCGGTCGCCATCGGCGACCAGCCGCGTGGTCGACTGCGGCGACTCGACGTACCAGTCGACGTCGACGACGCCGGACGTCCGTTCGAACACCTGCTTCACCTGCTCCGCGAGTGCGAGCCGACGGGCGGTGTCGGGCCCATAGACCTCGGCCACCAGCGTCTGCAGCACCGGCGGCCCCGGCGGCACCTCGGAGACCTGGATCGTCGCGCCCAGGCGGTGCGCGAGCGGGAGGAGTCGCTCACGCACGCGCCGGGCGATCGCGTGACTCTGGTCGTCACGCGAGTCCTTGGGCAGCAGGTTCACCTGCAGGTCCGCGAGGTGCGGACCACGGCGCAGGAACGAGTGCCGCACGAGTCCATTGAAGGTGTAGGGGGACGCGGTGCCGACATAGCTCTGGACGTCGGTGACCGCGGGGTCCTGCAGCACGACGTCGGCGAGCGCACCGGCCGCGCGCGCCGTCGCCTCGAGCGCGGTCCCTTCCGGCATGTCGACCACGACCTGGAACTCGCGCTTGTTGTCGAACGGCAGCATCTTCACCGTCACGAGTTGGAGCGGCACCAGCGCCACGGCGGCGAGCAGCAGCACCGCGACACCGGCGAGGAAGGTGACGCGCGCCCGTCCGCTCGTCATCAGCCGTCCCATGCCGCGTCGATAGAACCGCGTGAGGACGTCCTCCCGCTCGTGCGCATGTGCCTGCCCGCCACGCAGCAGCCGCACCGCCGCCCAGGGCGTCACGATGAACGCCGCCGCGAGCGAGAAGAGCATGGCTGCGGACGCGCCGACCGGGATCGGCCGCATGTAGGGTCCCATCAGCCCGCCCACGAAGGCCATCGGCAGGATGGCCGCGACCACCGTGAGCGTCGCGAGGATCGTGGGGTTCCCCACCTCGTCGACCGCGCGCACGGCAATCTCGGGCAGTGACAGGCGTCCGCCGTGCAGGCGCACGTGTCGCACGATGTTCTCCACCACCACGATCGCGTCGTCGACCAGGATGCCGATCGAGAAGATCAGGGCGAAGAGCGTGATGCGGTTGAGGGTGTAGCCATAGAGCGCGAATGCGAAGAGCGTCAGCGCGAGCGTCACAGGGATGGCGGTGAGCACCACGCCCGCCTCCCGCAGGCCGAGCGCCAGGCCGATCAGGATCGACACCGACAGCACGGCGATGAGCATGTGCTCGAGCAGCTCGTTCGACTTCTCGGCCGCGGTCTCACCGTAGTTGCGCACGACCGACACGGTGACGTCGGCCGGAATGAGCACCCCGCGCAGCGCGTCGACCTTCATCTCGACGTCGCGCGCGACCGTGATGGCGTTGGCCCCCTGGCGCTTCGCGATCGCGATGGTGACCGCCGGGTGCCCGCCCTGATCCTTCGCGTGAAAGCGCACGTAGGACGACGGCTCGCTGTCCGCGTCGGTGACCCTGGCGACGTCTCGCACGAGCACCGAGCGGCCGCCGGCCGCCGCCACCAGCACGCGTCCGACCGCGTCGGCGCTCGTGAGCGCATCGCCCGTCTCGA
>CANIAI010000103.1 GCA_947465275.1 Acidobacteriota bacterium
CCCCGCTCGCGGTCGCCACGTCGGTGCGATAGACGATCGCGGCGTCCGCCGCGCCGCTCCCCACCGCCGCGAGCGCCAGGCGGACGCTTCCCGCCGGCACCACCTTCGACGCGAGCGCCTGCCAGACGCCGGCCCGCTCCAGGTATGCCCGGGCGTACACGCCGGCCGGCACGGCCGTGGGATCGCCCAGCGCCAGGCGCCGGATCGACGGCGCGAGCAGGTCACGCACCCCGGCGAGGCGCGGCCGATCGGACGGGACGACCACCGCGAGCTGGTTCGTGAGCAGGTCGGCGCGCGTGCCCGGGACGACCCGCGCCGCCACGGCGTCCATCTGGACCGCGTCAGCCGGGATGAAGAGGTCGACCCGGGCCCCCGCCGTAATCTGCCGGGCCAGCGTGTTCGAGGCCGCGAGGTTGAGCGTCACGTGCTCGCCGCCGGCGTGCTCGTACGCCGCCGCGGCCGACGTCAGCACGTCGGTGAGACTCGCCGCCGCCGACACGACGACCTCTGCCCGCGCCGGGGACGCCGACACGCCCCAGAGAACGCCCGCGCACAGCAGGACGCGCGCGCACCGCAGGACGACGGTCCTGACCCGCACCACCATGGCACTTAATTTAGTATGATTCGAGTCGTTTCCCGTCACGTATTCAGACGATTCATGCCATGGCACTCCTGACCCCGCGTACGGCCGCCGACCGGCTCGGCGTGAGCTACTCGACGCTGAAGCAGTGGATCTACAAGGGCCTGGTGCGCACGACCGTCACCGGCGGCGGGCACCACCGCGTCGACGAGCGCGAGGTCGACCGGCTCACCGCCGCGCAGGGCGCCGGTCCGAAGGCGACCGCGAAACGCCGCCGACCCGGCGTGCTGGTGGCCCTGAGCGGACGCAACCAGCTGCGCGGCATCGTCGAGGAGGTGCGCGTCGAGGGGCTGCTGGCCCAGGTGCGGCTCCGGATCGGCGATCAGCGGCTGACCGCCGTCATCACCCGTGACGCGGTCGACGAACTGCGCCTGAAGCGCGGCCAGCCCGCGCTGGCGGTCATCAAGTCGACCGAGGTGATGATCGGCCGGGAGGCCGAGTGAGCGTGCGGCCGGGCCCGCTCCAGACCCGCGACAGGCTTGCATCGCCGCGCGCCCTCTGGTAGCCTGCTGGGGTTCCATGGTTGCGGTCCTTCGCCACGCGCACGTGCACCATCACCACCACGGCCACACCGGCCGTCCGGCTGGACTGCGCGCGCTGAAGGAATAGGATCCACCCCCGCACCTTCGAATCGCCCTGCAGCCCCGCCGGTCCCTGGCGGGGTTTTTTGTTGTACGGACTTGCGGCGCCAGCGCCGCGCGAGAGACGACGATGGACTTTTCAAAGCTCGATGGACTGATTCCCGCCGTGGTGCAGGACCACGTGAGCGGCGAGGTGCTGATGGTGGGGTTCATGAACCCCGAGGCGTGGGAGATCACCCGGAAGACCGGCTACGTGACCTTCTACAGCCGCACCCGCAACACGCTCTGGACCAAGGGAGAGACCTCGGGGAACAAGCTGGCCGTCCGCGAGGCCTTCATCGACTGCGACCAGGACACGGTGCTGGTCAAGGCGGAGCGGCTCGGCGACGGCAACGTCTGCCACACCGGTGATCGCACCTGTTTCTCCCAGCGCGCGGAGGGCGTGACCATTCCATGAAGCTCAAGCTCGGCATCCCGAAGGGGTCGCTCCAGGACTCCACCATCCAGCTGTTCGCCCGCGCCGGATTCAACATCCACGTGAGCTCGCGCTCGTACTTCCCGAGCATCGACGACCCCGAGATCGAATGCATGCTGATCCGGGCGCAGGAGATGACGCGCTACGTCTGCGAAGGCGTGCTCGACGCCGGCCTGACGGGGCTCGACTGGGTCGAGGAGCACCGGCTCGGTCGCGACGAGCACACCTGCGTGACGCCGCTCGCCGATCTCATCTACTCGAAGCAGAGCTTCGGGAAGATCAAGTGGGTGCTCGCCGCCCCCGAAGACTCGCGCTTCAAGTCGCCGCAGGACTTCGCCGGCGCGACGATCTCGACCGAGCTCGTCCAGGTGACCCGCGACTACTTCAAGCGGCTGAACATCCCGATCAAGAAGGTCGAGTTCTCGTGGGGCGCGACCGAGGTGAAGCCGCCGGTGCTCTGTGACGCCATCGTCGAGGCGACCGAGACCGGGTCGACGCTGCGCGCGAACCGGCTGCGCATCCTCGACACGGTGATGGAGTCGAACACGCAGCTCATCGCCAACGGCACGGCGCTCGCCGACGACTGGAAGCGGACGAAGCTCGAGAACATCTCGCTGCTGCTCAAGGCCGCGATCGAGGCGCAGGGGCGCGTCGGGCTGATGCTGAACATCCGCCGGGCCGACCTGACCAAGATCCTGTCGCTGCTGCCGGCGCTGCAGCGTCCGACCATCTCGTCGCTGAGCGACGAGGAGTGGGTGGCGGTCAACACGATCATCGACGAGCGCACCGTGCGCGACCTGATCCCGAAGCTGAAGGCGGCGGGCGGCCA
Source organism: Acidobacteriota bacterium (assembly GCA_947465275.1). GTDB lineage: Bacteria > Acidobacteriota > Vicinamibacteria > Vicinamibacterales > UBA2999 > JBEBGV01. The sequence continues at coordinate 2,526 of CANIAI010000103.1, forward strand.
GGGCATCGTCGAGTACCCGCTGAACAAGATCGTCGTCTAGGACACGCACACGGGAGACGGGCGGAGCACCATGCTGAAGATCGTCGAGGCGGGAAACCGGAAGGCCGTGCGCGCGCTGCTCGCGGCCGAGCGCGTACGGGACGCGGCCACCGAGGCACGCGTCGCGGCCATCGTCCACGACGTGCGGCGACACGGCGACCGCGCGCTGCGGCGGTACGCGCGTGAGCTCGATCGCCTCGAGGGTCCGATGGAGATCTCGCGCGACGAGATGCGCGAGGCAGCCCGCACGGTGCCGCGCGACGTCCGGGCGGCCATCAAGGTGGCGGCCCGGAACATCCGCGCCGTCGCGAAGGCGCAGGTGCCGAAGGGGTGGCGCGTGACGGTGACGCGCGGCGTCGTCGTCGAGCAGCGCGTCCGTCCGCTCGACCGCGTCGGCTGCTACGTGCCGGGCGGACGCTATCCGCTTCCCTCCTCGGTGCTGATGACCGCCATCCCGGCGGTCGTCGCCGGCGTGCCCGACGTGATCGCCGTCTGCCCGAAGCCCGACGCCACCGTGATGGCAGCGGCGCTCGAGGCGGGCGTCTCGCGCCTGTTCCGGCTGGGCGGCGCCCACGCGATCGCCGCCCTCGCCTACGGTACCGCGAGCGTGCCGCGGGTCGACAAGATCGTGGGCCCCGGCAACCGCTACGTCGCGGCCGCCAAGGCGCTGGTCTCGGCCGACTGCGGCATCGACTTCTTCGCCGGCCCGAGCGAGATCGTCATCATCGCGACGAAGGGCCCGGCCGAGTGGCTCGCGGCCGATCTCATCGCGCAGGCCGAGCACGACCCCGATGCCCGCGCGGTGCTGATCACGCCCAACGCGAAGCTGGCCGCGCAGGTCGCGCAGCTCGTCGAGGCGCGCACGCCGCAGGAGGGGCCCGCGAAGGGGGCCCTGAAGGCGCACGGCGGCATCATCGTGACCGGCTCGACGGACGAGGCGATCGCGCTGGCCAACGACTTCGCTCCCGAGCACCTCGTCGTCGAGGATGACGCCATGGCCGATCGCGTGCGCTGCGCCGGCTCGCTCTTCGTCGGCCCCTGGTCGGCGCAGGTCGCCGGCGACTATGCCATCGGCTCGAACCACGTGCTGCCGACCGCCGGCACCGCCCGCGTGCGCGGGGGCCTCTCGGCAGCCGACTACGTCCGCCAGATCACGGTGCAGCGGCTGACCGAGTCGGGCCTGCGGGCGATCGGCGACGCGGTGGTCTCGCTCGCGCACGCCGAGGGGCTGCACGCGCACGCCGAGTCGGTCGCCGTGCGGCTGCTGTCGAGCGACCGTTCCAGGAAGCAGGCAGGCCGGTCATGAAGATCCAGGGCTATCCCAACCCCGGCGCGGGCCTCCGGCTGCACCTCAACGAGAACACGGGCGGCTGCTCGCCGCGCGTGCTCGAGGCGATCCAGCGGCTGTCGACCGCCGACATCGCCAGCTATCCCGACTACACCGAGGTGGTGCTCGCCTGCGCGAGGCACTTCGGCGTCGACCCCGAGTGGCTGCTGCTGACCAACGGACTCGACGAAGGCATCCTGATGGCCGCCGTCGGCCACATCTCGCGTGCCCGGCTGCACGACGCCGAGACCATCGTGCCGCTGCCGGCGTTCGATCCATATCCGAACTCGAGCGCCGCGGCAGGGGCGACGATCGTGCGCGTGCCGCCGGCGGCGGACCTCGCGTTCCCGACCGATGGGGTGCTCGCCGCGATCACCCCGCGGACGAAGATGATCTTCCTCAACACGCCGAACAACCCGACCGGGCGCCTCATCCCGCTCGCCGATCTGCGGCGCATCGCCGAGGCGGCGCCGCAGGCGGTCGTCCTGATCGACGAGGCGTACATCGAGTTCGGCGGCGAGAGCTTCCTGCCGGAGCTGCCGCGTTACCCGAACGTGCTGCTCGGCCGTACGTTCTCGAAGGCGTACGGCCTGGCCGGCATGCGCGTCGGCGTGGTGATCGGCCAGGCGCAGGCGCTCGACCCGGTGCGCGCCGTCACGCCGCCCTTCACGCTGAACGCGGTGGCGATCGCGGCAATCCACGCGGCGCTCCAGGACACCGAGTTCCTGCCGCGCTACGCGGCGCAGGTGCGCGAGTCGCGCGAGCGGCTCTACGAGGCGTGCCGGCGGCTCGGCCTGCAGTGCTGGGAGAGCGCCGCCAACTACGTGCTCGTGCGGGTGCCGGGCGACCCGGCGCCATTCGTCGCCGCGCTCGCGGCGCGCCGCATCCACGTGCGCGACCGCACGAAGGACGCGATTACGCCTGGCTGCCTGCGCATCACGACGGGGCTGCCCGAACACACCACTGCCGCGATCGAGGCGCTCGAGTCGGCGGCCGCCCAGGGGACGGTTCGATGAGCAAGACACGGAACGATGCGGTGCGCAGGACGGCTGCGAGCCGGACGAAGAAGCCGGGCCGCACAACTGCCGCGACGAAGGCGGCCACGCAGGGCGCCACGAAGGGCGTCCGCGCCGCCTCGTTCGACCGCCAGACGACCGAGACGCAGATTCGCGGACGCTTCGTCGTCGACGGCGAGGGCCGCTATGACGTGCGGACCGGCATCCGCTTCCTCGACCACATGCTCGAGCTGTTCGCACGGCACGGGGGCTTCGACCTGACGCTCCACGCCACCGGCGACCTCGACGTCGACCAGCACCACACGGTCGAGGACATCGGCATCGCCATCGGCGAGGCGATGCTCGCCGCGCTCGGCGACCGCAAGGGGATCAACCGCGCCGGCTACTTCCTGATGCCGATGGACGAGACGCTGGCGCTGGCGGCCGTCGACCTCAGCGGACGTCCGCACGCGGCCGTCGACCTGAAGCTCAAGGTGCGGATGGTCGGCGACCTGCAGGCCGAGCTGGTGCACGACTTCTTCGGCGGCTTCGCGCAGGGCGCCCGCGCGAACGTGCACACGAAGGTGCTGTACGGCCGGTCGAGCCACCACCACATCGAGGGGGTGTTCAAGGCGTTCGCCCGCGCGCTGCGCGTGGCGTGCGCGAAGGACGCGCGGCTCGCGAAGATGCTCCCGAGCACCAAGGGGCTGCTGTGATCACCCTGATCGACTACGGCGCCGGCAACCTGACGTCGGTGCGCAAGGCGCTCACCCACCTCGGCGCCGACTACGTGGTGCCCGAGTCGACCGACGCGGTCGGGCGCGCGCGCGGCGTGATCGTGCCCGGTGTCGGCAACTTCGCCGCGACCGAGCGGCTCGTGGGCCCGTGGACCGACGCGATTCGCGCCGCGGTCGATCGCGGCACGCCGCTGCTCGGCATCTGCGTCGGCATGCAGTGGCTGTTCGAGGGGAGCGACGAGGCGCCCGAGGTGCCCGGGTTCGGCGTCATGCCGGGCCGCGTGCAGCGGCTGCGCGGCGACTCGGCCCGCGGCCTCAAGGTGCCGCACGTCGGCTGGAACGCCATCGCCAAGCCGCGTGACTCGCGCCTGCTCGCCGGCATCGAGCCGGGGGCGTACGTCTACTTCACCCACTCGTTCGCGGCGCCGGTGACGACCGACTGCGTCGGCGCCACGACGCACGTCGACCCGTTCGCGGCGGTCGTCGAACGCGACCAGATCTTCGGCGTGCAGTTCCACCCCGAGAAGTCGGGCGACGCAGGCCTCCAGATTCTGCGGAACTTCCTGAGCCTATGCTGACCAAGCGCATCATCGCCTGCATGGACGTCCGCGACGGGCAGGTCGTCAAGGGTGTCCAGTTCCAGCAGCTGCGTCATGCGGGCGACCCCGCCGAGCTCGCGCGCCGCTATAACGTCGAGGGCATCGACGAAGTGGTGGTGCTCGACATCACCGCGACCCTCGAGACACGGCAGGCGCTGCGCCGGACGATCCACGCGGTCGCGTCGGAGATCTTCCTGCCGCTCACCGTGGGCGGCGGCATCCGGTCCGAGGCCGACGCCGAGGCGGCCATCGACGCGGGCGCCGACAAGGTGAGCCTGAACACGGCGGCACTCCGCAGCCCCGAGCTGATCACGACGCTCGCGCGCCGCTACGGCAGCCAGGCGGTGATCGTCGCGATCGACGCGAAGCGGCGCGATGACGGCTACGCCGTCTACGTCCGCAGCGGCACCTCCGACGCGGCGCGTGACGCGGTCGAGTGGGCCCGCGAGGCCGAGGCGCGCGGCGCCGGCGAGATCCTGCTCACCTCGATGGACAAGGACGGCACCCGGTCGGGCTTCGACTGCGGGATGACCGCGGCGGTGTCGACCGCCGTGAACATCCCGGTGATCGCCTCGGGCGGCGCCGGCGGCCTCGAGCACTTCGCCGACGTCTTCACGGCCGGGTGCGCGGACGCGGCGCTCGCGGCGTCGATCTTCCACTACGCCGACACCAGTGTCAGCGAGCTCAAGCACTTCCTGCAGGGCCGGGGCATCCCGGTCCGTCTCTGAACCCGGTCCGGGAGGCCGTCGCCCATGCTGATTCCATCTATCGACCTCCAGAACGGGCGCATCGTCCAGCTCGTGCAGGGCGAGAAGCTCGCGCTCGAAGCCACCGACCCCGACGTCTGGGTCGAGCGCTTCTCGCCCTTCCCCCGCGTGCAGCTGATCGACCTCGACGCCGCGATGGGCAAAGGTGACAACGCGGCGTTCGCGACCGACATCTGCCGGCGGCTGCCCTGCCGCGTCGGCGGCGGCATCCGCAGCATCGAACGCGCCCGCGCCGTGCTCGACGGCGGCGCGCATGCCGTGATCGCGAGCTCGGCGCTGTTCCGCGACGGGAAGGTCGACACGGCGTTCGCGTCGAGCCTGGCCGAGGCGATCGGTCCCGAGCGGGTGATCGCGGCGGTCGACAGCCGCGGCGGCCAGGTGGTCATCCATGGATGGAAGACGACGCTGCCGCTCACGACGACCGAGGCCGTGCGCGCGCTCGAGCCGTTCTGCAGCGAGTTCCTCTACACCCACGTCGACCTCGAGGGGCTGATGCAGGGGACGAACATCGGGGCCATCCTCGCGGTGCGGCGCGCCACCACCCGGCGGGTCACGGCCGCCGGCGGCATCACCACCTGGGCCGAGATCGACGCGCTGCATGCCGAGGAGGTCGATGCGGTGGTGGGCATGGCGGTCTACACGGGCCAGCTCCCGCTGCAGCGCCCGACCGCCTGATCGCCCCGCGGGGGGCTGGACACGTCCGCCCCGCTGCATTACGGTATTCTCCGTAGTGATTACGTCGATCTCCGTAATGCCGGGACACGGCAGCGGCGGGGACCGGCGAGGGAGGCGAGCCCGCGTGCCTGTCGAGAATCCCTTCGTCTACGGCGAGGTCGTGCCCCGCGAGTCGTTCGTCGATCGCGAGGCCGAGCTCGACCGCCTGGTCGGCGACCTCGGCGCCGGG